>JAEUSA010000287.1 GCA_016788945.1 Leptospiraceae bacterium | reverse complement strand
CGATTCGACGCCGCAGCCCGGTTTTGTTCAGGCGCTGTGGCGTGCCCGTCAGGCGCAAGGCAATCATGTCATTGTCGGTTGCCGTGTATACGATGTGAATATGCACACCTATGCAAGGCATCCATGTTATAGCGGATTATTCTTCAAGCGACGGTTATGTCCCGAAGATCAGGTCTTACGCAGAGTATTAATGGTTATAGCCTCGGGCACGCTGATTACCGCCGAAGTGTTCCGGCTGGCAGGGGGTATGCGTGAAGATCTTTTTATCGATTATGTCGACTGGGACTTCTGCTTGCGCGCGCGCCACGAGCATCATATTGCCACTGTCGTTACTGGGGACGCGATACTCGAACACGCCCGCGGAGAACGCAGCGGGCGGCGCTTCATAGGAATCACATTTTTTCCCCCGGGGTATTCTGAGTTTCGCTACGCCCACATTTTTCGCAACCGCGCGCGATTGCTCCGTGCCTATTTCTTCCGCGATCGGGCATTTGTCGCATTTGAAATTGTGGCGATGATGCGCGACCTGCTGCTACTATTGATGGAACATAGGCCGTGGCGGTTGATCATTGTCGCGCTGAAATCGTGGTTTTCAGGTATCATGCAAAACTTGACGCGCTAATCGTAACTGCGCCTTCTACCGAGCGCGTCCTTTAGAACAAACGGCGCACCATGTCTTATGCGATTTTTACCCGATTCGATTGAAATCCGCCTGCCAAAAAAGGTGCTGTCTGGCAACGTCGCTGAAATTCGCTGGAGCGATGGCCATACCAGTGCGCATACTTCGTTCAATTTACGCATGCGCTGTCCTTGTGCGACGTGCCGCGATTCCCATAATCCTGACCCCAACGCCGTTCGTGGCCCTAAGGGTGTGCCGCCGATGGTTGAAGTGACAACTTTTGATTGGGTGGGGAACTACGCGGTCAATTTTGTTTTCAGCGACGGCCATAACACAGGCATCTATACGTACAAATACCTGCGCGAACTCGACGAATCGCAAAATGCAGTTTGACGCGCAGAAGCTCATAGCATTAGGCAAAAGCCATGCGCTCGCCGTTGCGCGCAAAACCCGACTGAGATACGTCATCGCCGCAGTTGCGGTGCTGATTGCCTGGCAGGTACTCGATTATTTGCCCAATTTGTTTTTTGACCGTAAGGCTTTTCAGGCCAAACTCGAAGAGCATCTCGATGCAAGCAAACTCGCGATTTCGTATCAGGGCATCGATGTAAGCCTGTTTCAGGGTGTGCGGATTATTGGCGTCCGCGTTTCTTTCGACCGGGACTTTTCACGCGGCCGCTATTTGCTCGAAGCACCGGCAGTTTATGTGCGCGTTCCGCTCGGTTGGGTGACACCCGAAGGCGACTGGCTGGCAAAATCGCGTATCATCATCGAAGAAGGAAAACTTGGCTATTGGATAACTGCCGATGACGCGGATCACACGGTGCTGGCGCAAGTGCGCAGCGTGCTGCAGGAAAAACAGCAATATCATGTAGAATGCAATAATTGCCGTTTTTTCCTCAATGTGAAAGATAACAGCTATTTTCAGGAAATTACGCCGGTGCAAAAGCTGCATTTCACTGTGCGCCATGCCGGTAAAGAAGTGCAGTCGATGGTGCGTTACGAAAGCACAGTCATCGGCGATGGTGACTTCTTCGGGAAATTCGCCGCCTGCGACTCTGCTGCCTGCGACAACCTGCAGGGTTACTGGTACTTTAAGCCCGCTAATCTGAAGATGGCGCTGTTGAACAGTTTCCAGAAAGAATTCGACATTGCCTCCGGTGTTGCTTCTGGTGAAATTGCTTTTGACCGCAGGCTTGTGCCAGTCACGCAGCAGGTGAAGGGGAAGAAAGTAGAAAGCCATCAGGCTGTTTCCAACTTCCGTATGGCAATGGGAACTCGCGATTTTTCCATTCGTAAGGATAAAACCGATTGGTACCGCTCGCAGGCTTTTGGCATTGATACGACCATGCTCATTCGCGGTAACAGCGCTTCGGGGCAGGTGACGGCGAAACTCGACGACTATAATGTGCAGGCGGAATTTGAAGATGTGCGCGGTGATGCGTTGCCGGAAAAATATGTATTTCGTGTCACACCCCGGCGCTTCGGCAAGAAACAACTGCGCCTGCCGGCACAGATGACACTCATCGGTTTAAAAAATTTTTCGATTAACCTCTCGGAGCGTCGCGGCAGCAAGTATGCAAAATCGGAAATTAATCTCGATATCGGCGATGGCTCATTGCAGATTGGTGAGCCGGGTAAGATACCTCCTTTATGGTTGAATGAAGTGAGGTTTGATCTCGCCGATGAAAAGCTGAGCGGGGCGGTGCGCCTTGCCGCAGGAGCTTCTGCGGCGAATCTTAATCTTTCGGGCAACGTCGAACTGTATCCCGTGCAGTTTAAGCCGCTAAAAACCGCGTTATTACGGCAGTCGAGCGATGTGGAGGAGAAAAAAATATTCTCTTTGCGTGGCCGCGTACTTGCACCTTTTAGCTCCGACAATATTTACTGGTCTGATCTCAAACCGTTTGTCAACGCCTGGCTCGACGATTATTGGCGCGAGGTGCAGAGCGGCATACAGTACTCGTGGCTGCCGTCGCATCTTAAACGCCGGGAATATTTTGTGCGCTTCATTCAGTACTTGGATTTTTCCATGCCGATTGAGGTGAAGAATTTCCAGTGGGGCGGACAAATGCCGCTGAAAGGTAATCTCTATTTCGCGCCAGCTTATTCTGGTGGCGGCTTCAAACTCGAGAGCGCAGACGGGCAGAATTCGACAAACCTCACGATGTCGCTCGGCGGTGACGAACCGAATTCACCTTATATGACGCATGATCTGCGTCTGAACCTGACCGGCGGCTATGATCTGCTTTCACCCTGGTTTGGTGAGGAATTCTTTGACTACTATTCGTCTGTAGAGATTGTGCATATTAATAACTTTAATGGTGAACGCCCCGCCGACCACTATCTGAAATCGATCTCGGCGACGGATATTCGTTTTAAGCGCGTGCGCTTGGGTAAGTGGGGCAGGGCGCAGAATCTGCCTTTGCAGTGGGAGACTGTGGATATCAGGACGAACCGGCAGAATGGCGTCGGCATTGTTATGTCGGTACGCGCAGAAAACGACAATAATCTGCTTTCCGGTTCTGGCGAGTACAAGCTGTTTGACCGGCAGATCGACGCGAACTTGAAATATTCGATGATTATGAAATAATTTTTCCTTCAGGGTGAGAAAAGTGGGGCATTTTCCGGTATATAGTATATAGAGGGAATATGCAGCATAAAATAAGAACAAGCATTAGTTTGCCAGTAGCATTGGCGGCCAACTGGAGGCATAACAATGCCACGATTAGACTTTATGCAGCGCGCTATTTGCGGCTGAAAATGCGCGGTGAAGTCCGTCGTTGCGTAGCCAGGCGGTACAATAGAGAACCCGGTAAATACAAAGTCATAACTACGTGGTTTACAGGGGCCGAATACGACGCTCTGCATTATGTGGCCGCGTCGTTGCGTGTAAGTGTCTCCCTGTTAATCTGCGGCATCATCAGGCTGTGGCTAAAACCTGAGCGTAGAATCAGGCAAACCGGCGTATGGCTTAACTATGATCTGAATATCGCCAAGTGGGATCCCGAAGCCGGTTTATTAGAAGAAACCATGACTTTTGGGTTCAACGACCCACCCGATACGATACCTACAATTGCCAAAAACGCGTGACGGGGCGTCAAAATGCCCGTTTTGGCCGTGTGTCAGTCAGCGATATTCTCAATGCAAACCTCGAAAAAAAAGCCACCCGTGACGGTTACGGTGCCGCCCTGATCGACATTGGTGCTGACAACCCGAAGGTGGTTGTGCTCGACGCTGACCTCAGCGGCTCGACCAAAACCAAGAAATTCAGCGAGAAATATCCCGAGCGTTTTTTCAATTATGGAGTGGCGGAGCAGAATCTGATCGGGCAGGCGGCTGGTTTTGCCCTGTCAGGCCTAATTCCTGTCGCTTCGAGTTTTGCGATGTTTGCCGCTGGCCGTGCCTGGGAGATTTTCCGTAATTCCGTGGGATATCCTCATCTCAACGTGAAGGTCGCAGCGACGCACGCCGGCATTACTCTCGGCGAAGATGGGGCAAGCCATCAGATTATTGAAGACATTGCGCTCATGCGTGTCATACCCGGCAATACTGTAATTGTGCCGGCAGATTACCATCAGGCCGCTGCGGCGATCAAAGCTGCCGTGGCGTATCAGGGGCCGGTATACTTACGTCTCGGCCGGCCGAACGTGCCGATGATTTATGCGGCGAATGATCCGGTCAATGTTGGCGGCTCGCATGTGCTGCAACGTGGAGAAAAAATCGCCTTCATTGCATGCGGCGTTATGGTCTACGAAGCATTTAAGGCCGCCGCCTTGATCGAAAAAGAAACAGGCCTGAAGATTACGGTTATCGACGCCTATTCGGTAAAACCCCTTGATGAGCAGACGATTCTCACTGAGACAAAAAACGCGAAACTCGTTGTGACGTTTGAAGAGCACAATATTATGGCGGGTCTGGGTAGTGCGGTGGCTGAACTTCTCAGTTCTGTTCAGCCCGTGCGAATCCATCGCGTGGGTTTGAGAGATGAATTTGGTCAGTCGGGCGATACGGCGTCGTTGATGAAGCATTACAAGCTGACGGCCGAAACGATGCTTCCCGACCTGCTCGCCCTGGTAAAGTCAACGTAAATAGCTTAATGGCATTGTTATGCCATAGCAAAAGACTTGACTGCGCGTTAATATTTAGTTAAATTGCTAAATAGTAAATTATGCGGATTGCTATCTTTACGGATTCCTTTTTCCCAAAAATTGACGGTATTGCCGTGTCGGTGCAGAATTTCTGTCTATCGCTCGAAGAGCGCGGGCATCGTTTCGTCATCTGCTGCCCTAGTTATGCTGATGACGATGTGACGACGATCGGCGAGCGCATTCGTGTGGAGCGTTTCAAATCGGTGGCGTTGCCATCGTATCCCGAAATGCGCATCATCATACCCGGTCGCAAGAAACTGCACCGGGTTATAAAAGACTTTAAACCCGATTTGATCCACATACAGACTCCTGGCTTCATGGGGCAATACGGCGTGGCCGCCGCCAAAATGTATTCGCTGCCGGTACTCGGCACCTACCACACGATGATGAGCGAAGTGGGCATGTATGTCAATCCGCTGCGGCTTTTAAAGGTCGACAAGTTGCTCAACCGCTTTCGCCGCCGGAAAAAGATTGCGAGTAAGTTAAGTAAACTCACGCGCAAGCGACCGGGTTCACTCGGTGGTAAATTGTTGCACACACTCGCCAACCGCCTCTATGAGAAATGTGCCCTCATCATTTCACCGAGCGAAATTATCAAACAACAGCTGATCGCCCAGAATATTAAAGCGCCCGTGACTGTCATTTCGAACGGCATCGATTTGAAGATGTTCAAGGGAGAACAACGGCGCCACCCTGGTGACGAACCGCATTTGCTGCATGTCGGGCGGATTGCCCCTGAGAAGAATACGGAAGAAGTTATTCGGGCTTTTGCCCTGATCAAACGTGAACTGCCTTTGGCACGGCTGACGATTGTCGGCGACGGGCCGGTGTTACTCGATCTCAAGCGCGAAGCCTCTGAACTGGGTGTGGCAGACAGCGTGGCATTTACCGGTTATGTACCGCGCATTGAATTGCCGCGCATATGCCACGAGCACGATGTGTTTATTACGGCGTCGGCGATGGAAACGCAGGGCCTGGTTGCGCTTGAGGCTATTGCGACGGGCATGCCGGCAGTCGGCGTTGACGCGTTCGCTCTTCCTGAGCTCATTCAGCATGGACGCAATGGTTATATCGCGCCCGCGCATGATATTCCGGCATTAGCGGCCGCTGCGGTGCGCTTGCTGAAAGATGCCGCGGCCTTTTCCCGGTTTTCCCATGAAGCGATGCTGATCGCGGCTGAGCACAGCCATCAGCGCTCAACGGATCGCCTTGAAAAAATTTACCGCAAGTTCAAGGCTTGAAGCTGAACATTTCGAGTATTTTTTTCTTCGAGAGAAATTTGAGGCCTAAGAATAAACCGTCCTGCTCGACAACGAAAGTGCCCGATTCGATCCAATCGCCGGTATTAATAACCCGCAACCTTTGATCGGCCATTGGCTGGTGCGTATGCCCGCAGATCAGCAAACGGTGCCCCTGATTTGACCGCTCGCGCAGTGTGCCGTAATAGCGGCGTACTTCTTCGTCGGTCTCATTGCGGTCGAAGTTAAAATGTTTACGGTAGAAGTTTTCCATGGTCGTAAAGATCGATGGAAAAACGAGACTCAACAGGTGCAGCAGGCGCACACCGAGTATATTCATAAACCACGAAATTTTTCCGTACTGACCCTGGTGGCCGTGTAATACGACGAGTTTTTCCGTTTCGTATACGTCTTTGATCACGTAATCCCGCTCGCGCAGATACTGTTCAATTTTTGGCGGCAGGCTCGCCACATAACTAAAAGAGTCATGGTTACCGATCAGATATACTTTGAGCGACATTGGGGTCGTTAACGCGTCGAGCCGGTCGAACAGCTTATTGAAGCGTTTGCGTCCATACCGCCGCACGAGTTTGCGTTGCGAGCTGAAATACCAGTTTTCGATGATATCGCCGACAAGAAAGACCTTGCGAAAACGCACTCCACGTTTTTTCAGGTGGTCGAGCAACTTGAAGAGTTCTTTATGCATGTGCGTGCGTATTTTCTTGCGCAGCAGGTAGTGAACATCGGAAATATATAGTGCGTCGTAGACGGTATTTTTACGAAAGCGGAATTTGCGCGCTTTCTCGCTCATGAGCGCCGCCAGAATGTTCGCACGGCTATCATGGCACCATGAAGCTCAATAACGACATATCGTCGAGCCTTCGGTAACGACCGCGAAACGCTGTCAGAACATGCTGCATGTAGGCGACGAGATCACCCGGATGATCGAAACGTTTCCCGCTGAGGCTGCGCACGATACCGTCTTCACCGAATTCTTCGCGCAATGCATTGCGGCTTTCGCTGACACCGTCGGTCGTCGCGATAACAATATCGCCTGATTGCAGGCGAAGCGTTGCCGGTCGTATGGTGATATTCTCGTCGATACCGAGAAAGGGAAAACCATCGGCTTCATTGTGCTCGGCGCGCGGCAGGCGTAACAGCTTTCCTTGCCGCAGAACGTAGACCGGCGTATGGCCAAAATCATAGTAGAGCAGGGTGTTGTGCTTCAGGTCAACGACGAGTACGACGCCCGAAGCATACATGTCATCGGGCGTTGATTTCGTCAGCATGCGGTTTAGCAGTGCGAGGCGCGACGACATCTTGAGCGAACGGAAATCCGTATCGCGGTTGGTGCGAGTCAGGTAGCGGAACATGGCGCGAAAATAGGCGCCCAGCGCCATTGCCATCTGCGCCGCCTTGAGGCCTTTGCCGCACACGTCCATGACGGAGAATAATGCGAGGTGCGGTTGCAAACCCTGCGCATAGATGAAATCCCCGCCGACCTCGCCGTGTTGTTCGAGAAAAAAATCATAGTCGACGAAAATACCCGGGTTATTTTTTTTCGGGCGGTTCATCGCCTGCTGGGCTTCGCGTGCGGCGGCGATATCCTTCTGCTCATAAAAGGCAATGCCGTCCATCACTGCCTTGACCGTTGCGACACCGAGGTATTCGCCGTGGTAGGTGATAACGAAGGGATCGTACAGCTGCTCGCGCTGCCGCGCCATCAGCAGGCGAGATACCTCGGGCAGCGTCATGCGTGCATCGACGAGAACCAGACCTTGTTCGAGCACCTCGGCGACGGTGTTCTCGTGGCGAAGAAAAATTTCGCGGCTGTATTGATTCTGCCCAAGCAGAGCCCGGAACTTTTCCGCTTTGACATAACCGGTGAATTGGCCTTTCTCTTTGACGGGAAAAAACTCGGTGTTGAAATCGTGAATAAGTTCATCGAGCAGCTTGAGGCTCGTGTCGGCTGAAATCCAGTCAATTTGGATATCGGCGAGCTTACCGACCTCAAACGCCGAAAACACGGTGCTGGTTTTTACCGAGCGCCGCCATTCGCGCTGCTCAATAATTCTTTTTGCCCTGAGAAATGCCCGGTGTAATTCGTCGTCGGTGTTCGTCGTGGTGGGTGGTTCAAGCGTTGGCATCATGATACATCCTTAATTTGAAAAATAACGAAATATTAGATGCGCGGCCACATTTGTGACCCCGCCGCTCATTTGCCCATACGTTGTTTAATCGTGTTCTCATGGCGTACGTCGATACCCTCGACGGAGTAGATGATATTTTCGGCAATGTTCGTCGCGTGGTCGGCGATGCGTTCGAGCGCCTTGGCCGTGAGCGAAATACCCAGCTGCGGGTATTTCTGCACGATATTGTATTCCATCCTGTCGATCTTGTCGTCATCGAGAATGATCTCCATCGCGAGTTTCGAATCGCTGTTTGCCAGTGCCTTGAATGTCTTTTTGGCTGTGTCGACCACCATCAGCGCCAGCTGTTTCATTTCGGGCGGCACCTTATCGCCCGCACTCTTCATTTCTCGCGCAACATTTTTGCATTCATCGCCCATGCGTTCGAGGTCAATATTCGTTTTGATGACCGAGAACACAAAACGCAGATCTGATGCATGCGGATTGATAAGCGCGAGCAGCTCCATACATTGCCGGTCGAGTGATTTTTCCAACTGATCGAGGTGTTTATCCTGTTTGAACACCACTTCGAGGTCGTTGATTTTCTCCTGCTCGAGCGAACTTTTGACGAGTTCGAGCATATCGACGACAACTTCGGTCATCGAGTTGAGATTTTCTCTGAGTTGTTTAAGTGCTTTTTCGATGATTAACATATTTTCCTCTTATTCCAAACCTTACGCGTCTTAGCGGCCCCTGCGCATCTGCGAAATGATACTTTGCATTTTAACCGAACCGTCCCGTAATATAATCTTCCGTTCTCTTTTGCTGCGGTCGCGTGAACATGAGCTTTGTCGGGCTGTATTCGATCAGCTCGCCGAGATAGAAAAACGCGGTGGTGTCTGAAATGCGTGCCGCCTGCTGCATATTGTGTGTGACGATCACAACAGTATAATTCTCTTTCAGTTCGAGCGTGAGCTCTTCGATCGTCTGCGTGCTGATCGGGTCGAGTGCACTCGTCGGTTCATCCATCAGAATGATGTCGGGTTTGGTGGCAATTGTGCGCGCGATGCAGAGGCGCTGCGCCTGACCACCCGAGAGTGCCATGCCCGAGTCTTTTAAGCGGTCAGCGACTTCGTTCCACAGACCGACTTTTTTCAGCGCCTCTTCGACCCGGCCGTCGACTTCAGATTTCGAGGTCTTTGAGGCAATGCGGATACCATAAGCAATGTTCTCATAGATACTTTTGGGAAACGGATTCGGCTTCTGAAAGACCATGCCGATCTTGCGCCTGAGTTGCGTGACGTCGAGGCGTTTGTCGTTGATCTCGATGTTGCCGCCGAACGTTATTTTGCCGTCGATGACCGTCGATTCGATAAGGTCATTCATGCGGTTGAGACAGCGTAGCAGAGTCGATTTGCCACAGCCCGAGGGCCCGATAAGCGCCGTGATCGAATTGGCTTCGATATCCATCGATATATCGCGCAGCACATGCTTATCGCCGTAGTGCAGATTCAGTTTTTCGAGTTTGAGTATGCTATTTTGCTGTTTTTCGTTTTCCTGATTCATATTGTTATCCCAAATTGCCGATTTTCTTTCGCGCGCGCGCGCGGGCCCAGATTGCAACGAGGTTCACGACCAGCACCAGCAGCACCAGAACGAGAGTGACCGCGTATTTCTGTTCATCTTTGACCCCTGTATTCTGTGTGCTGATGACATAGAGGTGGTAAGAGAGCAGCATCGACTGGTCGCTGAGGCTCTGCGGCAGTGTCGGCATGTAATAGGCCGCGACGGTAAAAAGCACCGGCGCCGTTTCGCCGGCGATGCGCGCTGTGGCGAGAATGACTCCCGTGAAAATGCCGGGCAGCGCCGTCGGCACCACGATACGGAAGGTGGTCGAGAGTTTTGATGCACCGAGCGCGAGTGATGCTTCGCGCAGCGTGACCGGCACTGCCTTGAGCGCCTGATAAAATACTGTGATCAGCAGCGGCAGCGACATGCACGCCATTGTTAATGCGCCCGCAACAATCGATTTACCGAGCCCGAAGAATATCACGAATAATCCCAGACCAAAAAGGCCGTATACGACCGATGGCACACCGGCGAGGTTAACGATGGTAATCTCGATGATTTGGAACCAGCGGTCTTTGCGCGAATATTCTGATAGGTAGACTGCTGCCATCAGCGAAATCGGCACGGCAAATAGTAGTGAAACGAGTGTCAGTAATATGGTGCCGTATAGCGGCGCGAAAATACCACCGCTTTCCATTGACGACGATGCGCTGAACAGAAACTCAAAATTAATGCGGCCGATTCCCTTCGCGATCACATAAATGACGAAGGCGATGACCGGAATAAAGGCCAGCGCCGTTAAGGCATAGATGACCGCGTAACCGACAATGTCTCCGGGACGGCGGGTTCTGCTGGTCATTGCGCCCCCTG
>JAEUSA010000243.1 GCA_016788945.1 Leptospiraceae bacterium | reverse complement strand
GTAAGTCGCAATAAACAGCAGAACTGCAATGCCCGATAGCTTCAGGTAAAGCGAAGCCGCGGGCATCGGGCCGCTTACCGCCTTATTTACCCATCGGCTTTAGGTAAACCGTGGTGTTCGTTGTCTCACGGAAATACGCAGCGACTACCTGCCGGATGCGCGCGGGATCGATTTCGCTGATCTCTTCGAATACCGTGAACATCTTGCCGTAATCGTTCAGCAGCAGCTCATAGTACGAAAGCGTATCTGCCATACCGGCATTCTGCTGCAGTGTGTGCACAATTTCGGCAATGTAGCGGTTTTTGATTTTCTGCAGTTCTTCGGGGGCGGGGCCTTCTGTCTTGAGTTTTTCCAACTCGTCGGCTATCGCCTTTTCAATGTCGCTGTAGTGGGCAGCGTCGAATACATCGGCGAAAATGGTAAATTGGTTATCGAGTTTTTCCCCCGGTGTCGATGAACCCACTTTGACGTCACCGGCAAGTTTGTCGCGAATCACGAGACGGTTCACGAGACGCGATTGCTGTCCGTCGCCGAGAAGGCGCGACAATACTTCGAGTGCCCGGTCGTCTTTGTGAGTAACCGGCGGGCGTGACCAGCCGGTAATCATCGCCGGGGAGTTCTTTGCCTCAAGCCACGCCAGCCGTCTTCCCTTCTGCGGTTCGTAAACCGTCGGCGGAAACTCGGGTGCGGGACGCGCTTTAAGGCGGCCAAAATATTTGTCGATAATGCGGAATGTTTTTTCGAATTCTATGTCGCCGACAATCGCGATAACCATGCGCGAAGGAACGTAATTGGCGTTAAAAAATTCGCGCGTTTCGCGTAGCCGCAACCGGTGCATACTTTTTTCAAAGCCGATCACCGGCTTGCCGTACGGGCTGAAGCCGTAGGCGGTCTTGAGAAAAAGTTCATAGAGCAGCGAAGTCGGCCGTGAATCATAGCGCATCCGCCGTTCTTCTTTAATGACCTTGCGTTCCGGGTAAAATTCGCGCAGTACCGGATCCAGAAACCGATTGCTTTCGAGCTCTGCCCACATTTCAAGCCGGTGTGCCGGCAGCTTGATCTGGTAGTTCGTCACATCAGCCGTCATATAGGCGTTGTACCCCATTTGGCCGGCGAGCGAATAGGCCTGCGAATCTTCTTCAGAGATAATGTATTGTTGCGCCTTTTTTTGCCAGCGTTCAAGGCGGTCGTGTAGCACGGCGAGTGCGGCAGTCATCTTGCGCCGTTCGGCATCGGTGAGCAGCGGATTCAACAGGGCGCGTTCGAGCGAATCGATGCGTTCGCCATCGGCTTCAATTTGTTCGAGATATACCTTTTCGGCGGCAAAGTCGGTGGTGCCCATCTGCTTTGTGCCTTTGAACAGTAGATGTTCCAGAAAATGCGCTGTACCCGATTGGTCAAAGGGTTCGTCTGACGAACCGACGCCGATCTTGAGATAACAGGCAACGGTCGGGCTTGACGTCTGTTGCATCGCGATCACGCGCAGGCCATTGGCCAGAGTGCGTTTCTGTATCTTGCCTTCGATGCCCTTGCGGAATTCGGCAAGGTTAAACTTTTCTTCTTGGTCGGCCGGCACAACCGGAGCAATGAGCAGGAAAAACAAAATAGCTGTGGTCGAAATTTTCCATATCAGGTCGCGAAATCGCATGCACCAATATTGGATAACCAATCGCACCGGCGAACAGTTTTGGGGGCTTACCGCCTGCCGTCACCCGCTGCTGCGGGCGAGGCGGCTTTGGCTTCATTGTCGCGCACCCGGTCGCGTTCGCGCAGGTAAACACCCAATGGCTTACCGTCGATATAAATGGTGTTACCCTTGAGTGCGGTAGAACCCAACGAATGCAGGCTTTCGGAAAAATCGGTCAACCGGCTTTCGTCGTCGGCGATGCGGGCAAAAGCAGCGTTGAAGTGCAGTTCGAGTTTCAACTGCGCATTGACCACGAGGCGACCGAGTTCAAGGTCATGCACCGTAGCGCGCAGCTGGTCTAACTGTGCGGGCAGTACGTCGCTGAGAATGAGTTCAATCTGCTCTTTTTCGGTGTTCGTTAAGCGGGCGGATTCATACTGTACTGGCGGCAATAACCCGGCTGAGGAGCGTAATCCTTTTTCCGCGGAGTTGTCCGCTGTGAACGGTATACCTTTGGCGGTGAGAACCGCGACGAGTTCTTCGTCACCACGCAGTGTGCCGTCGCTGCGCGGAAAATCTTTGCGGTAGCTCGCCAGTGGTTTCGCGCGGATGGCGTTTCTCTCTGGCGTGCGCGTGGCTTTCTCACGCGGCCAGAAAAGCCAGAAGATGAGGCAGAGCGCCGCGACGCCGGCAAGTGCAAAAATATACCTCAGGCGCGGCATGTGCACGGGGTGAATCCTACTCTAATGCGGTGAGCATTTTTTCCATCAGCGAATTGCGGCTCGTATTGCTGGTGATAATTTCGAACGGGAAACCGAGCGAAAAGAGTCGGTAGGTGCCGGTATATTGCAGAATCGCGCAACGCGAGGCGTTGTTGTACTGCTGTACGCAGGTCGAACCATTCACCGCGGTATAATAGTCGGGGAACAGGTTCTGGTAGCTGCCCGACAGGCCATCGTCCAGCGAATAACCGGCAACACCCGCGAGTGCGCCGCTGCCGGCGTTCAAAGTTGAAGTGCCGGCATCGTCACCCGCGTAGCGCGTGCGTAGAATATTTTCGAGAAACGTGAGGTCGTTCGCGTGTGTGTTGCCGATCGACTGCGCGGCGAGATCCCAGCCGATTTCAGAACCGGTGATGATCATGCGCCCGCCGGCGTTAAGGTAGTCGCTGACCTTTTGCTGCTCGGCGTAACTGAAGGTCTCATCAGACCAACTTTCGCGCCCGGTATACCAGATGACGGCATCGTACGCCGAAAGGTTCACACGGCCTTTGGTGATCGCTTCGTTCGCGCAGCTGGCGACCGACCACGGGCGTGTACTGCCGACCACCGCCTTCAGGTATGTCGGGGTGTGGTTGAACGTGTTGCCGCGTTCAATCTGCGGACCTACCGCGCGTTTATCATAGTTCGTCACGAAATTGACGCGGTTGTCGAGACGGTCGAAGCCGTTGACGATCAACAGCTTTTTGTCGCTGACATTCTGTGGCATGCGTACCGATATCACTTCTGATGCGAGACTCATTCCATGCGCATTGCCCGCCTGCACGGTAAAATGGTAGACCTTGTTTGCGGCGACGTTTGAAAACGTTGCCGAGGTTGTCGTCGCCACCCGGCCCGAATCGAACGCGAGGCCGTCGCTCGATGTGCGCACCAGATAAAAAGTCGGAGCGCTGCCAGTGATAGGGGCATCCCATTCGAGTTTGAATTCGCCTGTGCCGGTGATGGTCACGCGCACGGCGTCGACTTCTTCGGGCATATATCCCGAGCCGAAATGCTGCGCGATACCCATGTATAATCCGCGCGCGGCAATGCGGTAGAATTTTTCATTGGTGAGCGTGATCACCTCCGAGGGGTGGGTGAAGAAGCCGACTTCAATAAGTGCAGCCGGCACCTGCGCCACGCGGGTTTCTCCGTAGTTGCCGTCGAAACCGTCATCACCCCAGCTGATGTTGGTCCACGAGGCATCCCACTTTTCGCGGATGTAGTCAAGCATACGGTATTTGAGTTTTAAGGCGAGGTCTTTACTCGTTTCATCGAGCGGCTTGTACGTGCTGCCCGCGGCGCCGTATTGGTAGATCACCATGGTGCCATTGCCCGAAGAAGAATTATAAGGATACGTTGCCGAACCCGTCGCGTTATTGTGCACCGAGACAAAGGCGTCGACATTCTCATAGTTGGCCGCGTGGGGTCGCGTGGTGACATCCTCATTATAACCACCCGATAAGCGGGCCACGGTCGATGGCCGGTTCAAGAATTTCTGGTACTGGAACGCGCTGCTTTTGTATTTCTCTTCGTTGGTCGGTGAACCGTCGATCGGCACGGTGTCGATGCCACCGCCAAAGCGCAGCGTGTCGGCGACGGCGATGCGGTCGGTGGCAAACTGTGTACTAAAAGAAACAACCGCCGGTGTAGCCGCCTGAAAATAATAATCACCGAGGTAGGCCGCGCGGTACCTGAGGCCACCGGCACCATAGTCGTTACTTGTCGAGGTGCGCGCAAACAGGTTGGCGGTCGTGCGTGTTGTGCCGCCGGCATGGGTGATGGTGACGGGTATTGTCGGTGAACGGTCACTGCCGTCACGATAATGGTAATAGACCGGATACACACCATTTGCCGGTACATTTGCGGTATAGCTGAATGAACCGTTGCCGGCATTGTCACCATAGACATAACGGTATTTCACCCCCGCGCCACACAGGCCAGATGCCTGCGCCGAATCGTTCGCACTCGCGCTGAATGTTCCACCGGTCTCGGCATAACCCGCAGCGCCGGGGCACACGGCGACCTGCTGGCGCTGGCGCGAGAGTTCGCGCACGAGAGTTGTCTCCGCGCCCGCATTGCGCAGGTACTGGTTAAGATAATAGGTTATTTCGCTGTTGAGATAATCTTCGACGATTGCATACTGGTTAGCCGGTGTTGTGTATGCGCTGCTATAGGTGGCGCCACCGCTCGACCAAACCCACGGGCGCTGCAGGCGTTTACCCGCACTCTCAGAACTCGTCTGACCGCGCCAGCCATGCCCTGCGCCGATCGCAATGGTCTTACCCTTGAGGCCGGTGACCTGCGATGGCACGTAGGCACCGAGTGCACCTACCGGTGCAGAGGTTATCGCGGTGAGCGTCGTTGTTTCGACGCTGCCACCGGTTTCACCCGAGCTGCCGCCGCCCGGTGGGGGCACGGGGTCGGGGTTGCCGCTGCCACCGTTGTCAATCGGTGGCGGTGCACTGGTTGTAGTACCCGCAGTTTTTTCCTGCTGCGTCAAAAGTGCCTTGTCCATATTTTCGCCGCAAGCAGCCACTAACAAAAAAGCACATAAGTATCCGGGTGGCAAAGCCGCCCGAATTCTTGTGTGGGTAATTTTTGGTAAGTTCATGCGTTACCTCCGAAGTAGACTGCCCCGAACCTGATGCCGCCAGCATTCAGTGGCAGTTTCTGGTCATGAACATATTGTTGTATGTAACTGAGCGTTAACCCCCAGCGTGCGAAGCGCAGGGCATATCCCGCTTCCCCTACTGCAATGAAGGTGTTCTGCGTAAAAGTTTCGGCGAGGCTCTGGTTGAGCAGGCGGTAAAAGCCCGCACCCGCGCTAAGATTGATAAATAAAAAATGGGCATTGGCTAACTGTACGAGCCAATTCAACCCCGCGGTTGCCTCAGGGCCTGAGAGCAAAGCCTTGCTGCCGGAAAAGCGCGTGAAGCCTGCGCTGGTAAAAAGACGCGGAATATACGCCGGGGCATCAGAAAAAACGGGCAGGCTCAGCGAGGCAACACCCGCGATCGCTTCGTTGAAACCAAGATGTTTCTGGTCATAAACCGCTTGGTATTGCATCGCAGCGGTGAGCATGAACCCTAAGGGACGGTGTGGCGGTAGAACGCGGTAGTCCCTGAGCTGCAGCAGACCGACCACAGACTTCACCTCGAAGCTGTCGCTCGTGTCTTTTTTACCGCGGTAGATCGCATTCTTGAGTCGGGTGCCGTCGGAAAGTTCAAGATCATATGCCTG
>JAEUSA010000378.1 GCA_016788945.1 Leptospiraceae bacterium | reverse complement strand
GACCCGCGACTTTTTCTCTCGGGAGTCATGAAGAATTTTTTTACCTATATTCCGAAGGCGCAGAGTGCTGTGGCGGAGAAAGTGATGATACCGTGGGTGGGCTACGGAGAAGCGTATACTCTGCCGCCGCTACATTCGTTTAAACTCGGTGTGTCCCGTGTGCGTTACCGGTTGCACCGAATTCGCCAGCCGCTCTGCCTGATCCATTCGACGCGCGACCAGACGGTCAATATAGAAAACATGCACTATATTTTCCGTAAGGTCGCTTCGAGTGAAAAACGCGCTTATGTGTTCGATCTCAACGAAAATCTCAGTACCAACCATGTGCTGGTAACACACCAGCTGGCGCGCGACAAGGTTTTTCACTATCTGCTGAAATTCGTGCACGATACGTTGCGCGATTTCGACCTCAAGCCCGTGATCTTTAATCCCGGTGGCAGCAAAAAAGGTTGGATCGATAAACTGAAAAAATTCCGCGGCTATTTTGAAGGCTGAAACGCAATTACCGAAGGCTCTCTATTTTGTCCGCGATGAAACTCTGGCCGAGTTTCGCGATGAAGCGAAGCAATACCGCGTAACTCTCAGCGAGTTATCACCGGGCATTTTCGCCTCGGTAAATCCCGAGCGGCTTTTTTGGGTTCTCGACTACTGGCCCGTGAACAGGCTCGCGTTTACTTCGGTTTCTGACGCGGCGAAACAACTGAGGCGCATGGGCCGATTCTGGGCCTACGCCGGCGGCAATCACTACCGCCGCGGCATGCTCATCGCCGACAACCTGCGCTGCGAAAAAGAGCGGCTGTGGAATTTTCCCGTCAGTGCGCGCGGCAATCGCTGGCAGGCATTTACGCTATCTTCGCCAAATGATCTGCTTTGTTCTGCACAGCCGTTGAAACACCGTTTCGCCGGCGGCAGGCTCAGGTTTGTTGAAGACCGCGAAGGGCCGCCGAGCCGCGCCTATCTCAAACTCTACGAGGCACTGACACTGGCAGATGTTTCGCTAGGCAGCGACGATCAGGTGCTCGATCTCGGCGCCACGCCGGGAGGGTGGAGCTATGTTGCCGCCTGCGCAGGCGCACAGGTGCAAATGGTCGATCGTGCGGCGCCCGATTCGGGACTGTTACGGAAATTTCCGCAAATCCGTTTCCATAAGGGGGACGGGTTGAATCCGCCTGTTGCTCTGCTTGAAGATGCGACCGTGATTTTGAGCGACATGGCGTGTGAGCCTGCCAAACTGTTTGAATCTGTCGAACGCTGGCGAAAATTGCCGCGGTTGAAGGTAATGGTCTGTACGCTCAAATTTCACGGGAAGTCAGATAAGCACCTGATTCGCCAATTCGCTGCGATTGCGGGTTCAGAAATCTACCATCTATGGCATAATGGCCACGAATTGACCTGGGTTTGGCGTAGATAAACGCGGGTTAGGGGGTCAGGCGCGTTTTGCGAGGTATTGCCCGATTAGATTGTGCAGCGGGTGCATTGCTGTCGGCTGGCATTTCTGTTCAAGCCAGAGAACCATCTGCACTGACAGCTTGCTTTCACAATTGAATTCATGCTTCAGCACGTATTCAGCGATCATATAGCGGAAGTTGTCAAATAGCTCTTCGGCCTGCGTCAAAGACCGCGCGTCGGTACCGAGAAAGGATGACATTTGGCGGATGATTTCATGTTTATGCATCAAAGACACTTCGTCTTTGATTTCGTTGTGTTCGACGACGGAGAGTTTTTCCTCAAAACCCGAACAGTTGCGGCATTTTGGGGCGAAGAGTTGTTCACCTTTTGTGGTTTTTTTACTGGCTCGCGTAGTTGCTTTGACGCCTTTCTTATTCACATGAAACCTGACTGGACTCAGTATAAAAGCTTTCTCAACCGGGTCATTTCAAACATTTATTCTGAAATCCCTCAAGCGAAGTATACTGATAATAGGCAGAGACGTCATTTTTTTGTGTTAACCAGTTGGTTAGTTTTTTTCGTCGGGTATTCTACAATCTCACACTCGGTAAACTCCATTTTTTGATTGAATTTACAGTCGGCGGCAGCAAGGTGCCTGCGATGCGATTTTGGTACTTTTTTGTCTGCGTTCCTTTACTGTCGGTTACCGGTGTTTTTGCGGCTGAACCCAAAAAAGACAAGGCCGCTGAGCTTGCCCGGGTGGCGATTATGACTTTTATCAATGCGAGCGACAGCGCGCACCATGAGTGGGTGGAAAAAAGCCTGCCCGATGCGATCAATGATTCAATGCAGGCGCGTTTTGAGTTCGTCCGCCAAGATGAAAATAAGGTTAGGGCGGTGGCCGATAAGCTGAAGCATGTCGGCGGTGAATATTCACAGGTCGACGCCGATAAAATCGCCAAAGAATCGCAGTCCGATATCCTGATATATGGCTCATTCAAACTGAGCGAATCAAAAGAAGACCTTCTGCTGAAAGCGGTTATCTATAATGCGCAGGGCAAGCGGGTCATCGGTGTCGTCGAAGACACTTCGCCAGCGGATGCCAAAATTTTCAAATCGATTGACCGTATGGCTGCCGGCATTGTAGAAAAAATCTACTCTTTTGCGCTCGCCGCCGAGCGCGAGCAGGGTAAAAAGGTGGATCTCAAAATACTCGTGCTGGTGCCTACCTATTCCACGGCCGACGAGGAAAAAAAAGCGGTGAAAGAGCTCGATGTACTCAAGAACGATCTCGCTGATTCGTACCTGGGACGTTATCTGACGATTTATGAATTCTACTCAGAGTACAAGGTTACCAAAGATGAGCAGGCAAAAGCCAATGGTTTTGCCAAAAATCGCGAGCGCAACAAAATTATCAGCTGGCTTGAGGGATATGGTGTGCGCAACGCATTCATTGTTCTGGTCAGCGATAAAAAGGTGAACATCACTCCTGTTGCGGAGGGCAAAGCTGCGACGCAGATTAGTTATGCAGTTAACGCTAGGCCAGAAGAAAAAAAGGCCGGTATAGCCAAGGCTTCCCTGGAAATGGCCCCCAAGGGCGAGAAAGTAGAACTCAAAAAAAATACACTGACATCCAATTCGGTGACATTGCTGCACATCGGCGCGCTCGGCGGTAAGGGCGTTCTCGAGGCTGGCAACAATCTCGGCGTCCTCACGGGGCTTAATGTCCAGTTTGGCATGAAAATCTGGAAACCGTGGCTGCAGCCACAGGTAAAACTTGAAGGTTATTATGTGACCCAAAAAGAGCCCGTTACCTATCTCTTGGGGGGCAGTCTGTCCGGCGGTTTCGGCTACACGATTCTTTTGGGACAGCGCATGGCGCTTACTCCCTATGTCATGGGGGGGGCGATAATGGGCGTGATCAAGAACACGGCGACCAGTATCACCTTCTATTTGCCCTCGGTCTCTGCCGGCCTCACCTATACGGTCTTTTTGGGGCCGCGCTGGGGTATAAGCTTTAATCCGCATGTCCAATATGTCATCGACAAAATCGCGCCGGGCATTTTTTTTACGGGTTCGGTGTCTTGGGTATACCGCTTTTGAGGCTAAACACTGGCAAAATGCGCCTGCACCCCCCTCAACTATGGGCATAAGACTTGACGATACAATCATAAGTGAGGAGCTAGACCATGGTAAAATCTAAAACAATTGTATTTCTGACAGCGTGTGCCGCCTTTGCGCTCAATTGCGGTACTTCAACAAAAAGCACCGTTCTCAAAGATCCGCAGGGTAAGGTCATCGGCCGCTACGATACGCTGAGCGACAGCGAAGCGAAGGCGAACTTTGACGTGAACCAGAACGGCATCAGCGAAAAAGTTTCATCGTACAAAGACAAGAAACTGGTAGGCGTTGAGTATTTCGACGACAAGACCGGTAAAAAAACCAAAGCCGTTGCGATGAAAGACGGCAAACCCGAAGCCGTAAAGATCTATGACAAAGACGGCAAAGAAGTACGCGGCGACGTGGTACTCGACCCGGCAAAAGGCGCGGCGAAAGAAGTAACTTTGCCAGCCAAAAAGAAGAAAGTCACCTTTAACGGCGACGGCACTCTGTCGGTTACTGCCATTGAACCGGCAAAAAAATAACTGTCGATAAGCTCTGCAAAAAGCGGCTTCGGCCGCTTTTTTTATGCCCGCATTATTCGTTGAGCTGCCAGTTGTAAAGAATCTGCAATCTTTCGCCGCTGGCCGGTAAACCTTTACGGTAACGCGCTTGAAAAGCGGCGACGTCGCCGAAGTCTTCTTTAAACCAGACAAAAATTTCTGACTGGAGAATGCGATTGCCTTCAATACGCAATCCCTTGCTTTCATTGGCTAAGAAAGCACGCGTTTGCGCTTCAAGCTGAGCCTGGAGTTTCGCCGCGGTATATGCTTCGGTGTGCAAGTCGGGGCAGCTGAGGGATGCGCAGACGATGGCAAAGTGAATGCGCGCGTCGCGCATGGGGCGCAGTACCTGATTTTCAATGCCGTCGAGCGAGTAGGGTTTACCAGCGAGCGCAATCGCCGTCTCTTTCCAAACGCCGTCACCCGAAGCACGTATGCTGGCCAACGGATATTTTTCCAGCACTTTTGCGATCGCTGCGATATTATACGCATTGATGTAGAATGCCATTTTCTCCGCACGCGTTTTGAGTTTTGCCGTGTCGAATGCACTGATCGTCTGCAGTGCAGCGGTGAAATCGGCATCGCCCTTGAGCGCGCGATAGTTTATAAGGTGCGCATGGATCCCGGTTTTTTTTCCGGCACGCACGTGGCGCTTCAGCACGCGGTTGAAAGCAGAATAGTCGGGCTCTTCGGCCTTAAGGATCGTAAAGGCCGGCACGACAACAAACAGCGCGAATAGAATTTTCATGATAATCTCCTCTTAAGCAACGGCTCCGCCGCAACTCGACCCGGCGCCCGCCGTGCAGCCATAACAGTGGTTTGCCGTTTTGATCGAACGCGAAGAGAGCTTGGATAAGTCGAAATCCTTCACATGCGAAACACCTTCTGTCTTCATGTCAAGCATCTGGTTAAAATCGCAATCATAAATAGAACCGTCATAACCCACAGAAATTTGCGACCTGCACATGAGGCCCGGTAGCGTCTGCGGATTAAATGCGTTGACGAGGGTCGTGAGGTATTCGCTTGTTTTGCCGGCGCGTTCGAGCGCAAACAGGAAACGGTTGATCGGCATATTGTTGATACAATACAGATTGTTGAAGATAATGCCGAAGTCATCGGCAAGTTTCGTGCGGAATTCGCGTTCGAGTTCAGCCTGATTGCCGCTGAGAAAAATACCCGTCGGATTGTAGACGAGGTTCAGCGGCAGATGATCACCGTAACCGAGTGTGTTGAGTTTCTTCAGAGCGGCAATGGATTTGGTAAAAACGCCCGCGCCGCGCTGCTGATCGGTTCGCTGCATCGCAAAATGGGGTAACGATGCAATAATTTCCACTTTCTCGGAGGCCAGAAAAGCAGCCATGTCTTCAAACCCCGGTTCTTCTAAAATAGTGAGATTACAGCGATCGATTGCATGTTTACCGAGCCGACGCACGGCAGAAACGAGTTGTCTGAATTGCGGGTGACCTTCGGGGGCACCACCGGTAATGTCGACCGTATCAATGCTTCCGGTTGCGGCAATGATCTCAAGGCATTTTTCGATAATTTCTGCCGGCATAATCTCGCTGCGCTGCGGCGAGGCATCGACATGGCAATGTCGGCAGGCCTGATTACACCATTTACCGACGTTGATCTGAAAGGTTTTTAGGCTGCCGGGTTTGAGAAACAGCGGGTCTGCTTTGCGGCTGGTCTGCGTAAAGTCGGCTGCGTAACCGCCGAGAATCGCCAGCTGCTCGCTGCTGCTCAACTTCATAATGACTTGGAGTCAATATGGTTCATCATCTGCACGCTGTGCACCAGAGTAATACCCGCCAGCATAGCCGAGGCCACGTGCACCGCTTCGGACATTTGTGCCTCGTCGGCGCCTTTTTCGAGGCAGCTTGTCGTATACGCGTCGATGCAGTAGGGGCACTTCTGTGCGTGCGCCACCGCGAGCGCAATAAGTGCCTTTTCGCGTTCGCTTAAAGCTCCCGCCTTCATCACCGAATTGTAGTAACCGAAAAAATTATCGGCGAGGTCTTTATTGACGCGGCCGATATCGCCGAATTTTTTCAGATCTTCTGATTTAAAGTAGTCTGCCATATTACCGTTATCCACCAGTTTAGTCGCCGGCAAATCAAAAATATTACAAATTTACCGGCAGCAGCTCATAAAAGCTCGTTCAAAAGGAATTGCGTCATCGCCGGGTCGAAGTCATCGTGAAAATATGACAGCATCGTGTTCTTATCGATGCGCACACCGGGGTAGAATCCCTGACCGACGCAGCGATCGATAATTGCATCCAGCCGGTCTGATTTCCATGCAACTTCGTGGAAAACGCTGCCGGCCGGATAAAGCAGCGCCGCGGGTTTTTTCGCCTTGAGCTCCGCCGCAAATGCATGGGCCTTTTCCATCGAGCGCGCCACCAGCTGCTGCATACCCGACCAACCGAGACCTGCCATAAAGATCGCCGCGCGCACGGCCATCAGCGTCTGGTTACTGCAGATGTTGCTCGTCGCTTTTTCGCGGCGTATATGCTGCTCGCGCGTTGCGAGCGTGATAACATACGCTTCGGTTTCGCGCCCATCTGCGTCTTTCGCCGTCGTTTTGCCGATGAGCCGCCCCGGCATATTGCGCATGTAGGCGGCGCTGGCGGCGATGAAACCCAGACCCGGCCCCGAATAATTTACCGGCATGCCAAGCGACTGTGCTTCCCCGCACATAATTTCAGCACCCCAATCGGTCGGGCTTTCGAGAATGACGCATGACAACATTTCTGTCGTCAGGTAGATAATTGTGGCGGATGGATATTTTTTTGCAAGATTCTGTGCTACCTCGGCGACACCGAGATAGTGTGGGTTTTGCACCACGACGATGTCGGGTGTACCGTCCTTCCATACCGTAGCTCCGCTATCTGCGTCAGAGCCGAGCCGCTCGGTAGTAACAAACTTTTCGCCCGCTGCATCCAGAAAATAGCTGTGAAAAACTTCTTCATAACGCGGATTCACACCTGAAGAAAAGAACACAGTTGCCGTTTCGAGATTTTTCTGCCGCATCGCCATGCGCACAGCCTCGACCAGAGCGGTCGAGCCGTCGTAGAGAGATGCATTGGCTACCGGCAGGCCAGTAAGTATGGCAATCAGCGACTGGTATTCAAACAATGCCTGCAATGTGCCCTGTGCCACTTCGGGTTGGTAGGGGGTATAGCTCGTGAGAAATTCGCGGCGGCTCGAGAGATGGTCGACCGTGAGCGCAATGCGATGGCGGTAGAGGCCATAACCGCAGCAGTGGTCTTTGAGCGGTGATTTGCCCTCGGCGATGATGCGGTGGAAGCGTTCGACGAGTTCAAACTCATCAAGCGGTTTTTCGAGATCTTTGCCTGTGGCCTTGTGCAGCGCCGCGGGAATATGCGCGAACAGGTCGCCGGCATTTTTAATGCCGAGCTTTTTTTCGATTTCTGCGCGAACCTGATCGCTATGTACAGGATAACCCATGCTTGCTCTGCGTGAATCAACCGAGGGAAGCGAGGTGCGCTTCGTAACCGGCTGCGTCGAGCAGGCCGGAGACTTCTGCCTCTGAGATGCCGCTGATTTCAAACAGCCAACCCGCGCCATAGGGGTCTTGATTTACGGTTGCCGGTGTCTTATTCAAGTCGGTATTAACCTGCGCAATCGCGCCGCTCAGCGGTTGATAGATTTCTGAGACGGCCTTCACCGATTCAATCGTACCTGCGACCGCCATCTGCTTAATTTGTGCGCCCGCTTTGGGAAAATCGATATAAACAACGTCGCCTAAAGCTTCTTGCGCGTAGTGGGTAATGCCGACGCGCGCGGTCGTGCCGGTAAGCTTAACCCATTCATGTTCTTTGGTATATTTTAAATCAGCCGGTATGTTTGCCATGCGGCAAGCTCAGGGAAGTGCATACCGGGTAAATTATCTATTGGTGCTTGCCAGCCCGGCACACTAGCGGATTTTCTCTGCAATCAGGCTGTCTGCCGCTTCGAGTTTGCGCAGAGAACGCTGATAGAGACCATCGATCGTCTGGTATTGTGTTTCGGCAAGCCCCGAAAAACCGAGAATATGCAGGCTGTGATATGGTGAATCAGACAGCGTCGCGCCGGCAAAATACGAGAGAATATTGCGGTCGCGTGCAAGGTCGTCAGATTCATTGCGGAAAATTTCATTTTTGCCCTGCGTAGATAGGCGCAGAAATGCCGCTGCGCGGTGCTCGAGCGTGAGGTAAAAGTACGAACCGGAAAAATTGTCTTGCGAACCGTGCGTCTCTAAAAACGGCATCAAGCTCAATAGGGCACCACCCACCATGGCCTGTTCAATTTCGCGGCACACAGCACGCGCTTCGCGTAGGTGGTTTATTTTGAGTACGGCCATCAGAGACACCTTTGCGTTCAGTTGCCCCAAGGATGCAATGCCGGTGACTGGTCTCAACAGTATCACACGGCTCTTATACTTTGATTGAAACGCGGCACTGAGCCTTTTGTCGTCATCTTGTGTCGTGAGTGCGGGGGATGAAAAAAGAGCAAGGTATTTGATGTCTTGCCTGATTTCGGCTTCCGGTGCGGGCGCGCGGCAGGCTCCGCAAAGAATGGTCAGGCCGGTGATCAGCGTCAGCACGCTACGAAATTGCATAGCGGCAAGTGAGGGCATGCAAATGTGCAGACAATTAAAATATTGACCACGCAACTGCCCTCTTCAATCGCCCGGAATGCTCCGGTTGCACGGTTTCCCCATCAGTAACTATTATAACCGCATCAAGATGGCGCTCAAGATCAAGGGTTTGCCGTTTGAAGAGGTGCGGGCGGCGCCGTCACAGACAGAAGATTATCTTGCCGTTAATCCTCTCGGTGTGATACCGACACTCGAGATCGACGGTGTATTCTTCGCCGAAACGCATCCGACGCTCGAGTATCTCGATGAAAAATTTCCCGACTCGACGCCGCTGATGCCGAAAGATGCAGCAGAGCGCCACCGGGTGCGGCAAATCGTCAATTATGTCGATATCCACATCGATAAGCCGATTCGTCTACTGCGCGACTTTCATAACGCAGGCAAAGAAACATCGGCGGTTCTTAAAGACCTTGTAAAAAAAGAAGTTGTGCAGGCGACTGCGAGCCTCAATCGCGTGGCGAAATATGCGCCGTATATTGCCGGCAACGAGATTACTCTCGCTGATTGCGCCGCCTACTGCACATTGCCCTGGTTCATCGAGTTAGGCATGCGCCACCTCGGGGAAAATCCGCTCGCGGGCCTTACCGGTTTTGCTGAATACAAAACTTTTCTCGACCAGAACCCCGACTTTGCCGAAATACATGCGACCGCGGCAAAGCAGATACGCGTTCTCGAACGCGCAAAAAAATTTGCAGGTAAATAATGGCTTACCGGCGGCGCAGACCCCGTGAAAAATCGTTGCGGCTTCTTGGCTACCGCTCGCAATTTGTGCACTATGCCTGCCGTGAGCCGCGCGCAACGCTGGTGTGTTTTCACGGCTGGCTCGACAATGCGGCATCCTTTGCTCCGCTCGCCGATGAGCTTAAGGACTATGAAATTTACGCTTGGGATTTTCTCGGTCACGGCAAGAGTGAGCATAAGCATGCAGGCGAACGCTATCATTACATAGACCTCGTGCCGTTCATCGACGCGGCCTGGAACTCGGTAAGCGCGCGTCGCAAAGTGCTCGTCGGTCATTCGATGGGCGCTGGCGCGTGTTCGCTCTATGCCGGGGCTGAACCGAAAGCCGTACGCGAACTCGTGTTGATCGAAGGCTTCTCGCCGATGACCGCCGAGAGCAGCGAAGCAGCGAAAATTTTGCATGAAGGTATTGTGGGGCTCAAGACAGCACAGGAACTCACCAAACCGAAGTATGAAACCATCGACGACGCAGTCAAGGTCCGCATGCGCATCAATGCGCTGAGCCACGGCGCGGCGCTGCCGCTCGTGAAGCGCGCGACCGTACAAGAGAAAGGCCGCATTACCTGGCGGGCCGATTTTCGGCTGCGCGCACCGTCGCTGATGCGCATGACCTCCAAGCAGGTGAAAAATATTCTCGAGGCGATTGAGGCGCGTGTGCTGGTCGTGCTTGGCGAGCAGGGGATGCCGCAACTTGCTCAGGCCGCGGGGGAATTAGGCAGCATGATCCGCAATATGCAACTGGTGAAATTGCCCGGTCACCACCATCTGCATATGGAAAAATCGGGCGTCGGCGAAGCGATTGTGCGCTTTCTCGAATAACATGGAGAAAATCACCACCCGCGCAGACATGCGGCACTATGCAGCGCGGCACGGTGCCGAAACCGGATTCGTGCCGACGATGGGATATCTGCACGAGGGGCATCTGTCATTGGTCGAACGCTCCCGAGCCGAAAATCGGCGTACAGTGGTTTCCATCTTTGTGAATCCTGCACAGTTTAATGACCCGGGAGATCTGGAAAAATATCCCGTCGACCTCGAGCGCGATTTCGCAATGCTCAGAGCTGCGGGTGTCGATGCGGTTTTCTGCCCGCCACGCGCAGAGATATACCCGCGCGGAGTGCCACCGCTGCAAATGGCGTATCCCGATCTGATGCGGCGTCTGTGCGGCGCTGCACGGCCAGGACATTTTGAGGGTGTGCTGCTTATCGTGCACAATCTGCTGCAGTGGCTGCAGCCGGCCAATGCATACTTCGGGCTAAAAGATTACCAACAATACCTGCTGATAAAAAAGATGGCGCTTGATCTCGAATTCACGACCAATATCGTTGGCTGTCCGCTGGTACGTGAAAGCGACGGGCTTGCGATGTCGTCGCGTAATGTGCGTCTATCAGCGAATGGTCGCACTCAGGCGTTGGCTCTTTCACGTTCGCTTTTCCATGCGGCGGATTTATGGAAGAACGGGCATACTGTCGCCGAGTTGCGCTCTGCATTGGCGAGCGGCATGGCTTCGCTGAGAACCGACTATGCAGAAGTTTGTGACGCTCACACGCTCGAACCACTGCACGACAAGGCGACGCGAAAAGCACAAACGCTTATTGCTGTAGCCGCTTTCGTCGATGACGTGAGACTGATCGATAACGTACTGATTGATTAGGTTATTGGCTTTTTTTCTTCTGCGCCTTGCGGATCATGCCGGACATGATGCTGAATACCAATGATGGCCAAATGCCGTGCAGGCGGTAGAGCATCGCCGATTCAAAATTACAGTTAATAATGAATTTTCCTTTGGTGACGCCGCGAATATATTTTTCAGCGACCGCTTCGGCGGTCATGAGTTTCGCACTTTCAGACAGCGCGGCTGTTTCGTAAGGTTTCGTCTTGTTTTCTGTTTCGTAACCCGGTGTCGCAGTATCGGGCGGGCAGAGCACACTGATCTGAATGCCGCGCGCGAACAACTCTTGCCGCAGCGTTTCAGCAAAACCGATCAGCGCAAATTTGGCACCGGCATATGACGAATAACCGAACACTCCCATAAAACCGACTACTGACGAAGTGAACGAAATCAGGCCGCCCTTGATGACGAGATCATGCAGGCCTCGCGTCAGATGTACTGCGCCGAGATAATCTGTGCTTATTGCTTTTTCAAATTCGTCTGCCGGCAATTCATGAAAATAACCGGGTCGCGCATAACCCGCATTGTTAATAATGCCGGCGAGGGCGCGGTGTTTCTTTTTGATCTCGGCGCAGGTCTTCTCAATCGCCTTTCGATCGGCAAGGTCGCAACTGAGCGTGGCAACGGCGCGGCCGGCGTGTTTTGCCTGTATTTCGGCCGCGGTTGCCGCGAGCGACTTTTTATCGCGCGATATGAGAATCAGATCAGCTCCGCGCGCGGCGAGGTTATGCGCGATAGCTTTGCCGATACCGCGCGATGCACCGGTGACAACGTAGGTGGCTTGCGTAATTTTATGCTTGATTGCCATGTTACATGCCGATGCGGTCGAGCAGCGCGCGTGCAATCTCGCCGCCCGAGCGGTTCACGGTGCGACCCCATTCAAAAAGCTGACCCGCACCATTTTCGTATAACGGCCGGACGCTCTGTACTAAGGAAGCAATGGGTGCAACCTGGCCGAGTTGTTCAAAAGCTGAGGCTGCCGCCATGCGGTGCATACTTTCGGCTGAATCGATCGACTGGCCTACGCTATTTTCGACTTGTTGCTGCATTTCTCTGAAGTTCATGGCTGCCGCATTTGCAAATGAGGCCTGCACCGCCAATGATTTTCTGTCGCAACAGGCGTGTTTTTTGCGAACTACAGATTCATCTCCCCCGTGGCGGCGAATATAGTTGACGCCCGACTACGTTTGCGCATGCGGCAACGTGAGGCAGTTTTGGCTCATATCGGCGTTAGCCGCTTTTTTTACCGGTGGCTGTGTCGGCAGCGACGCGATGTATGACCCGCCGGGTGGCAAAGGGTTCTGGGCGCGCAAAAGTGACCTCAGCTCGGGCGATTCGAGCTTTTATCGTGTGACATCCCTCTTTATTGCATCTTCAAAAAACGCGAACGTCTATGCCGAGATGACCAAAGATGCGAAGAGCACGGTGCCGCGATCGTCGGTCGATGGCCTGATTGCGGCATTCGAGAATAACATTGTGCCGATCGAGCACCTGTGGTTCACCACACCGACAGACGTCGATAACAATGGCAAAGTGACTTTTCTGCTGCTCGATATACAAGATGGCTATCAGCCCGGTGGTGGTTACATCGCTGGGTATTTTGACCCGATTAACCACTACAGCGATGTCTCGGTCAATGCAGCTAATTCGAAATACCACAGCAATCAGGCTGAAATGCTCTACCTCGACACTTATCCTGCGGATGTAACGCGCAATTCATTTTTTGCCACGCTCGCGCATGAATACCAGCACCTGCTGCAATTCGGCCGTTATTATCAGGGCTTGCAGGCAGACATCGAACCGGCATGGGTCGATGAAGGTCTCGCCGAAGTGAGTTCAGACCTCACCGGTTATGGCCCGCAGACGGGCAGGGCAAACAACTGGCGCACGGCACTGCTCAACACTACTCCGCTGATTACCAAAGATAATGCTCCGTTTCTGCTCGATAACTATGCGACTTCGTATATTTATTTTCGCTATCTTGCAGACGCTTACGGCATCGGCGGTATCGCAGCGATTTTCAACGATACGGCAATTGGTGTAAGCGGCGTCGAACGCGGCATACAAAGTGTTGATCCGCAGCTCACCACAAACTGCACGAGCACCGCGGGGCTCAATTATCCGTTTTTTGGCTGCAGTTACCGCTATATGTGGGCGGCGCTCATTAACGGCAGCCCGGGCGATGCTACGGTAAATGCAAAGTTCCGCTACAATTCACTATCCGATGCATTTTTGGGTGGCAGCGCGAGTTTCACGTATCGCTTGAATACGACTAACGCATCTTTTGCGCAAGAACTCACGAATACCTTATCAAACGGTTCTTACGGACCGGTGACCAACTCGACGACGGGTGCGTTGCAGGGTTATGCACCGAAGCTGTATAAAATTCAGGCTGCCGCGCCGGTACCGAATTTTCAGAGCTGTACGAATTGCGGTCTCAGCATGGTTGTCGGGGCCAACTATTTTGTTGTTTTTAATCACGATGCAACCGCAAGTTCGACGCGCTCGGCGACTGTCGTCGATCAGTTAAGTCCACAGCAGCTTGTGCAGAGTGACGTAACGGGGAGTGAAAGTTTTGTAGCAAATACGCCGGCGAACCCGGCGGATGAACTTGCGAGCCGCGCTCTGCACTGGCATTTCAGGCTCAACCCCGAAATCAGGGAATTTCTGCAGCCTTAACTCATATCTGATCGTGTGAGAGCGAAGGCATGCGCGCACGCACTTCACGCACGCGTTCTATCGATAAATCTGCGATCAGCACGCCGGGACGTTCCGGTAATTCGGCGACCATTTCACCCCATGGATCATACACAATGCTGTGGCCAAAGGTTTCACGGCCGGAAAAATGGCTGCCAGTCTGCGCCGCGGCAATGACGTAGCAGGTATTTTCGATTGCCCGTGCGCGCAGCAATGTATGCCAGTGCGCGGCGCCGGTGAGCTTCGTGAAGGCTGCCGGTACGCACAACACATTGGCTCCGAGCCTTGCATAACGCCGGTAGAGTACGGGGAAACGCACATCGTAACAAATGGTCATGCCAAATGAAAAAGGCGGCAGATCGAGCAGCGCCAGTGTCCCGGCACCGTATTCTGTGCCGCGCGATTCTTGATAGGTGACATTATCGCCCGGGGCGACATCAAAGAGGTGCAGTTTGTCGTAGCGATGCAGTTCACTGCCATAGGAGGCAAAGGTGATCGCGGCATTGTAATATTTGCCGGAGCTTGCTAATACCGGCATACCACCGCCGGTGATCGTCATTTTCAGCTTTGCCGCACTTTCGCGCAAAAAATTTCTCGCGGCCTCGTCGATGGTTGATCCGATGGATTTTTTCTCCTGTTCGCTGCCAAAAAATGCGAAATTTTCCG
>JAEUSA010000242.1 GCA_016788945.1 Leptospiraceae bacterium | reverse complement strand
CCGGTCGCTGATCGTCCGAAGACAGACGAATCCAACGGTCGCTTCAAGAATTACTTCGGCGTGATTCTGCGCGATGCGGGTAAAGTTGCAATTCTCGACGGTGATACCAAAGAAAAGCTGGCAATCATCGATGCGGGCTTTGCCGTTCACATTCTGCGATCATCGCACTCCGGTCGCTACTTTTACTCCATCGGCCGTGACGGTAAGGTGACGCTCATCGACTTGTGGTATAAGACGCCCAAAATGGTCGCCGAGGGCAGAACCTGCTGGGATGCTCGCTCGATCGACAGTTCAAAATCACACGGCTTTGAAGACAAGTACGCGATTATTGGCTGCTACACACCAAGCCAGTACGCGATCATGGACGGTCAGACTCTCGAACCGATTTCTGTAACCGACGTCGGTACGACAAAAGACCATGCAACGGGCAATCCACTGCCTGAAGTACGTGTCGCTTCGATTGTTGCCTCGGATAAAGAACCTTTCTGGGTCATCAACCTGAAAGAAGCCGGTTGGGTTTATCTGGTCGATTACACTGACCCGAAAAAACCCAAAGAAACTAAACTGCGCGCAGACAACTTTCTGCACGACGGTGGTTGGGTTCGCCTGCCAGGTTCAGATGAACTGCGCTACTTCCTCGTTGCGGCAAACGGCAAAAACCGTGTCTGCGTCGTCGACGTGAAACTGAAAAAAGTTCAGCAGCCCTGCATTCTGACCGACAAGGTACCTCACCCCGGTCGTGGCGCCAACTTCGTGCATCCGAAGTACGGGCCGGTCTGGGCAACACCGCACATCGGCGCAGCCAGTATCTCGTTTATCGGGGTCGACCCCGCCAAACATCCTCAATATGCTTGGAAAGAGGTCGAACGTGTGAAAATCAAATCGGCGGGTTCGCTGTTTGTGAAATCACACCCGAAATCGGGCAACCTGTGGTTCGATATGCCACTTTCATCGGTTGAAGGTGCAAACGGTGAACTTGGGGTGTACGACATCAAAACCGGTCAGATCAAATACATCAAGGCCAGCCCAAAACGCATCACTCACATGGAGTACAATGCGCAAGGCACCGAGGTCTGGGTATCTGGCTGGCTCGAAGGTACGATTCTTGTCTACGACGACAAAACCACTAACCTTGTGAAAACAATCAAGGAAAGCTGGGTACAGACGCCGACGGGCAAGTTCAACGTAACGAACACAAGTAAAGACATCTACTAATCTACACTGTATCCGTTGCGAACGCTACGCGTTCGTAACGGATACATTTTTCATCTGTGCTGAAGTTCTTCGGGTTCTGTCGGTGACGTCAGTTCAGCGAACGTAAAAGGTATCACTTCGGAAAAGTTTTCCCGTCTCACTTTGCAATCCGCAACATCGCACGCATGGCAATATACCCTGCGGCAAGGATCAATATGAAAATGGATCTCGCCCTCATGGCCATAGCGCTCGATGACTTTCGCCTCAAAGCGGTTCGTCGTGTCGTGTGCGGTGAGTACATCCCAGAATTCGGGAACAACGACGTGCGCATCGATATGATGGTAGCTGCCCGAACGTATCACACGGGTATGGTGGATGCGGATAATGCCTTCTATGCGCGCCGCGGTGAAATGCTCCCCGAGACTCGTAATCAATTTGGTGTCTTCGGCGTCCATTAACGCATGGATCGAATCGCGTACCAGATGAAAGCCCGTGTACGCAAGTACCAACCCCACGAACATAGCGGCGGCCGGGTCGAGCCAGTGAACGCCGGTAATGCGTACCAGAATCAGCCCGGCAATAACCGCGGCGCTGGTGTAAAAATCGGATAATACGTGTTTGCCGCTGGCGATGAGCGCCACTGAGTGATGCCTGCGCCCTAATCTGACGAGAAAAAGACCGAGCAATGCATTGGCGACCCCCGCGGCAATAATCAGAATGAGACCTTCATCAATGCGCATGATCTGGCGACCGCGAATGATGGCGCCGATCGCCTCGATAAAAATCATAATCGCGGCAAAAGAAATCAGAGCGCCTTCGAACACCGAGCTGAAATACTCGGCTTTGCCATGGCCATAGGGATGATCGCGATCTGCGGGCTTTGTGCTGACGTAGACTATGAACAGCGCAAGCGATGCCGCCGCGACGTTGACGATGCTCTCTAATGCATCGGAAAGAATTGCCTGCGAGCTGGTAAGATAATAAGCGAAGAATTTGACAACCAGCAGCAGGGTGCTGATCGTCAACGAAATATACGCTCCCCGGCGGACGATGCGCGAGGCATCGGCAACGGTGTTGGTCTGTTGTACGCTTTGCGGCATCAGCGGCGGCGACCGATCAGATAAACTCCCTTGAGGCCGAGGCCCGGCAGATATTCCCAGGTACCTGCCTGCCATTCGACTGCGGCGCACTGCGGTATGAGCGTTAATGCCATCTGTTCGTCGGGGGTATAACCCCTTATTACGCTCGCAATGCTGTCCCAGAAGAACATCGCAGGTATTACCGGTGTGAAGTTGACCATCGCAAAAGCAAAGGCAGATCGATCGCGCAGCAACGGATAGACCTGCGTGCCGAGCGTCGTAC
>JAEUSA010000221.1 GCA_016788945.1 Leptospiraceae bacterium | reverse complement strand
TATGTGCCGAGGGCACCTGCCGACGAGCGCAAAATGCACTTCTGTGCCGCGCGAGGAGGCAGTCCAGGTGCCCGAGGCCGAGCACACGCGCCAACGGAGTGCGCGTGCGCGCAGCTTGTAAATCTTGTTGTCTGAAGTAATTGCGCCTGTGAGCGCGGTTAGGACGGCCGCGCGAACCTTCAGTGTAGCTGCTCGTAACCGGGCCTTTACGCCCTCTGAAATCAGCTTTACACGACAGAAGGCACGGCTTAGGATCACCGTAGTTAAGAGCAATTTCGTACGTATTGGACAATATGGATCGATCTGAACTTGTCAAATTTATTGAAACTACAGTCTCCGAAAGGCTGGATGCTGAAATCCGGAAGCGGAATCGGAAGAGGCTCCTGTCGCTCGCAGTACTTGCGCTCCTCATACCCGCAGCCTTATGGGCCGCGACCATCGTTAAGCAATACACTTTTACTGCCGGCAATCCTGCCGTCGCGGCCGAGGTTAATGCGAACTTTGACGATCTTTTCACCAAAGTCAACCTGCTTGACCAGAACGGGCCGCCGGGTTTGATCGTGGCGTACGGAGGCGCCACCGCCCCGACCGGATGGTTTATCTGCAACGGGACGACCGTGAGCCGAACAACTTATGCGGCGCTTTTTACCGCAATCGGTACTACGTTTGGTTCTGGCAACGGTACCACTACGTTCCATTTACCTGATCTGCGGGGGCGCTTTTTGCGGGGCGCGGATCAAGGGGCAGGTGTGGATGTCAGCGCCGCGAGTCGCACGGCCATGAACTCCGGGGGCAATACTGGTGACAACGTTGGCTCAGTTCAGGCCGACGCTTTTCAGGGACATTGGCACTACATCCATTCTGGATACCGTGACGTCGCGGCGTTTTCTCAAGCATTGGCGCCCGGAAACGGCGCTGGCACGACGCCATGGCCCGGAGGCTGGGCAACGGGCAACGGTGGCGGAAACGCGAATACAGATGCTAGCCTGGGTAATACTCCGGCGAATCAAAATCCTGGAAAATTTTTTGCTACGACGGAGACTCAGAATACAACAAGCGGAGCAACTGGTACTAACCCCGGTAGCACAGGCGGCGTTGATCGCGATCACGGAGTTCCCAGGACAGCTGCCGAGTCGAGACCAAAGAATGCCTCGGTTAATTACATTATTAAATATTGATGTATCGAGGTTCTATCCGTTATCATTTCCTTCAGAGATATGGTGCCGTCATACCGGCTGGTTATTCATTCCTTGTTATGTTCACTTCCTTATTCCTCTTCGTCGCGAGCGCGGCGCGCGTGAGGACCAAAAAAGATCTCTGAGGACACTGGATATAATATGTCAATTTGTCTTCTTCAATATCAGGCTTTACGCGATAGAAGGTCGGGCGGGCACCGCGTGCTGAGGAATAATTGCTTGCGTAGGAAGTGCGCCGACACGATGTCGGCGAATAACCAAGGCGCAATTATTTCAGACAACGTTGGATTTACAAGACGTAAAGTGACGCTTCGTTCAACTATGTATATATAAAGCCAGCTTGCGTCACTTTATGTGCCGAGGGCACCTGCCGACGAGCGCAAAATGCACTTCTGTGCCGCGCGAGGAGGCAGTCCAGGTGCCTGAGGCCGAGCACACGCGCCAACGAAGTGCGCGTGCGCGCAGCTTGTAAATCTTGTTAGGCGCCGTTGTTGTGTTTGTACGGGTAAACACGGATTGTTGCCCTTTTTTTATTGTGCTTTTGTCCAAGTTTTCAATTAATCATATACGAATGTCAAAAGGTACTATTTTATGCCGCGCACTTTTAATGAGTCTTGTGTGCGGTTGCAAAAGTTTCGGTAAAGAGAGCAACGTCAAGAATAGACAGCATCTTTCACCAGAAAATATTACTGCGTTTGCTATAAAGGCAGAAATCCCAGTTAAATCGAAACCCAACAGGACAGCCAAGACGTTGGATTTATGGAGGGTCAATTTGGTGGCCAAGGTACTCAATTTGAATATGCCAGACGATGAAGGTGATAGCGCGCCGCCATGGATAGAGATTCAGTATCAATCAATGGGAAAAACAATCCTTGGTTTTGTCTCCACGGAAGAAGGTACA
>JAEUSA010000215.1 GCA_016788945.1 Leptospiraceae bacterium | reverse complement strand
CAAGAATTACAGTATTATTTATCAAGCAATCGACGATATGAAACTGGCGCTTGCCGGTCTACTGTCGCCCGATATTTCTGAGAAGGTCAACGGCGAAGCCGAAGTCCGGCAGGTGTTCAAAATTTCGGGCATGGGCACCGTCGCGGGTTGTCAGGTACGTTCAGGATTCATCAAACGTTCAAACAGCGTGCGCGTCTTGCGCGATGGCGCCGTCGTTTACACGGGTTCGCTCAAATCGCTCAAACGCTTTCAAGATGACGCCAGCGAGGTCAAAGAAGGTTTCGAATGCGGTATTCTGGTCGAAAACTTCAATGACATAAAGGTAGGCGATATCATCGAGGCGTTCGAGAAAGTCGAAACGCAGCGCACGTTTGAAGACATCAGCGGTACCTAATCTGCACGGCGGCTGATGAACGAAATCAAACGCCTCAGATTGCAGAATCAGATTTTCCGCCACGTTGCGACTTATTACCAGAAAAGTTCGGGTGCGAAAACGGCCCGGGAGAATCTCGCCAAAGCGGAAGCAAAAGCGCAGCAGGGTAAAAACCCCTTTGAACTCGCCGAAATTTCCGATATTACCAATCAGGTAAATGATTATTGTACGTTCACCCGCTGCGAACTCTCGGCTGACGGCTCGTTCGCAAAGATTTTCGTCAGCGTATGGGGTTCTGAAAAAGAACAGGAACGTATCATGAAAGAAATCAAGCGCATGATACCCGGTATGCGCTCGAGCATCGCGAAGCATGTGCGTATGCAGGCCATTCCGCAACTCGTATTCGTACAAGACCGCTCGTTCGAAAAAGGTTCACAGATAGACAAATTGCTTTAGCGTCTCTGCAGGCTAATGTTTCAGCCTGCGGGGCTAAACTTACGTGCCAGAAACTTTTTGACGAAAAACGGCAGCGCGGCCATCAGCCTAACAAAAATCACCATCGGCAGAGGAAAATTAATCTCGCGCTTTTTCCGTGCCATTTTTTGTACCATATAGCGCGCCGCACTTTCTGTGCTGATCAAAAACGGCAGTGGAAATGTCGACTGCGCCACCATCGCGGTCTTCACAAAACCGACGTGCACCGTGCTGACGACAACGCCCGTGTTCTGCAAGTCCAGAGCGAGACACTCCATAAACCGCGATAGTCCCGCTTTGGGCGATGAATAACCGGCCGCATCGGGCAACGCCGTAAAACCGGCCAATGAACTGATTGCGACGACCTGACCGCGCCCGCGCTGCACCATGACGGGCAGCAGCGCAGTAATTGTAGCAAGCGCACCGGTATAATTGATCTGCGCCACCGCACGCACCGCCTGCCAGCCATAAGACGGCAAATGATCTCCCCCGCGCTCGCCAAGCGACTTGGAGGTCCGAGGAGCGCGTTGCGCGCTTAGTGCAACGCGGCGCATGCCGGAGGACACGGAAGTCCGAGGCGTGCGCTGCACACGATGTGCATCGGTGCGCACGCCGGAGGACACGGAAGTCCGAGGCGTGCGCTGCACACGATGTGCATCGGTGCGCACGCCGACACCCGCATTGGCGACGACGAGATCTATGCCACCATGCTGGCGATCGAGCATCTGAATCTGTTTCACTGTTTTTTCGGCGCGCGCCACATCCATTCTGACCGCAACCGCCCTGCCCCCCGCGTCGCTGATCTCGCGGGCGATTTTTTTGCAGAGCTGTACGCGACGCGCGGCTAAGATCACAAAAACGCCTTGGCGGGCAAGCTCACGCGCGAGCGCTTCGCCAATGCCGCTCGACGCCCCGGTGATGAGTGCCGTACGCCACGGAAGGCGTCGCTCCGAGCTGCCAAGGAGGGCATCTTCGCGAGGTGCGGTACGCCACGGAGGGCGTCGCTCCGAGCTGCCACGGAGGGCATCTTCGCGAGGTGCGTTATGCCACGGAGGGCGTCGCTCCGAGCTGCCAAGGAGGGCATCTTCGCGAGGTGCGGTACGCCATGCAAGGGACTTCGGATTTTCGGAAGAAAATGATTTCATCACACCGGCACTTTCACGCCATGGACCCCGAGCAATTCCGTTTTGCCACGCAGTCTGATGCGCAGGTGGATTTCGTTTTCGAGGTGAGATTGGCCCGCATGCGCGAGCACTTTTTCCGAGGCGAGAAGCCATGTACCCAGTTTCTTGTTTGCGTGTTCGAGGCGGCTGGCGGTATTCACAACATCGCCGATCGCGGTAAAACGCGCCGCACCCCCGTAGCCGAGTTCACCGACGATCGCCGGACCTGCATGCAGCCCGATGCGCAGCTCGAGAGGTTCTTTGAGCTCGGCGGCAAGGAATTCATTCATCAACGTGAGTTGAGCCTGCATTTTGTAGGCAGCTTCCAGAGCGTGCGCGGCGGCATGATTGATGTCTTCGTTTAATCCGAAAATCGCCATAATGCCATCGCCGATAAATTTGTCGATGTGACCGGCGTGTTCTTCAATGATTTTCCCCATACTGCGAAAATATTGGTTCAGCACAAAGACGACATCGTAGGGTAACCGGCTTTCAGAAAAAGCGGTAAACCCGCGCAGATCAGAGAAAAAAACCACAATTTCCCGTTCGACACCATCGGCTTCGGGTTTGCGACGCAGCAGAGTAGCCGCCTGCTCACCGGTTGAAATGAGCGGGGCAATTTTGACATCCCCCCTGACGCGCGCTTGGCAGGCAAGGCGCACATCACTCTCCGCAGAAATACGCGAAAGCAATGCACTTTCGATCGACTCTGCCAGTGACAGATTGCCCACCCCGTCTAAGATGCGCACTCTGCAGGTCGAGCAGCGGCCGTTGCCACCGCAGACGTGCGCATGTTCGATGCCGTTCACGAGGCTTACCTCAAGCAGGGTGACGCCGGGGTTGGTTTTGACCCGCGGACCATCGGCGTAACTTACCTGAATTGTCGCATGGCGCCGGCCGCGGCGCAGCAAAAGCTGGCGGATGACAACAAGCAGCGCTACCAGCAAAACGAGACCCGCCAGCCCGAGCAGATAAAACAGCAATTTCGTCTCGGCAACTTTCTGCGGATCACCCCCGTGAATTTCGAGCACCTGCCTTACCCACGCAGCATCACGCATTTCGCGCGCAACCTGCGCCGTCGCAGAAATTATGCCGGCGAGGCCTAAAAGCGGCAGGGCAACAAAACCAATAACAAATGCGGTACGATATCTCGCAAAATGGGGCTTCAGATCGAGCATTGCCGTGACGCCGTAGAAACCATGCACCCAGACCAAAATGCTCATCACCAGAACGAACCAGATGCCTCCGTCTGAAAGATTCTGGTACAGAAAATACGCATAGGTATCATTGTGACCATAGACCCACCATTGCATGCGTGTGCCGGCGAGGTGCATGAGCAACAGTAGAGGAATCGCTAAGCCCGTAAGGATCTTGATTTTTTCCCTTCGGCTAAACCGCCACGATTGCCTGAACATCAATCGCCAGATTGCACTCTGCGCATGTAAAAACAGCGCTAACGGGAACAGAAATTGCAGTACACTATTACGCCAGAAAGCAAGAAAAATCTTTCTGCCCCCCTCGAGCGCATCGAGCGAAATAAGACCGAGAGCATGGTTGAGAAAATGCGTTGCCGTATAGGTCAGCACTACCAACGACGCGAAAAAGCGAATGCGAATGAGAATCGGCGATTGGGTCCATTGCATAGGTCAGTTGTTAGAGATTGAGGGTTGTCTATGCAAACCTTCTGCGGTTTTCGCTCGCAGGCCGCGCTTGTGCTGTGCGGTTCGCGGCTTTATAGACAACCCTAATCGGTAATCAGAATTCGTCTTTGTTAGTGAGCTCTTTTTCGAGCGCGTCAGAAACCTCGGCTACTGCCATGATTCCGGCTTTGAGCGACTCACCATCGGCATTCGCGGCGATTTTGACCGTGAAGGTCGCGTAGTAAGTATTGCCGTCTTTTGCCAGACCCCAGGCACCGATCTTGCGGCGCTCATTGTCTTTGAGAAGCTTATTTGCCTGTTCTGCGGTCAGTTCGGCTGAGCCTTTCCAAGCGACGCCCCAGATTTCGCGCACCTCGAGATTGAGATACTGTGATACGCGTGTGGCAATGACCACTGCTTGCGAGCGCCCGTCTCCGGTGTCGAAGATCATGCGGATATCACCATTTTTCATGATCGTGTGCTTGAGGCCAGAGGCCTTTACCGCTTCGAGCAATCGGGAATCCGTGGTGGGTGAACCACCTTTTCCGCCCACCTGGGCGGACAAAGTGCCTGCCAGTGAGAGTACGATGCTCAGCGCGATGAATTTTAGTTGGTTGATTTTTGTTTTCATTTTTCCCCTTGGTGAGTGACGAAAGCAGGCAGAGATTACCTGTCAAGATCGATTAAACATTGACCGCGCGCTTCGGGACTGCATTTCCGTTCTGTCCCGCATAACGATGGAAAATGAACCAAAAGGCTATCTGAGCAAACTATTGCTTTGGATCAAAACGAAGCACGTAACCCTGTTTGCGTCTGCCCTCGCCGTTGCGATCGCTATCTATGGCGCCAAGGCAATTGGTTCACCGGTAAAGGCAAAACCGATTCCCGAAGGATGGGTTTTCCGTGGACAATCGCTGGCCACTGCAGATAACCAGATTCTGCCCGGCGGAGATATATTGCAGTTACCCGAGAAACTGACGTTAAAGGCCCTGACCGACTGCGCTGTGCGCATCGCACCAAAAAACAAGTCAGGAATGCAGCAGGTGCACCTACTGTACGGCACGGCATTGATTACGCGTCACGATGGTGAATTTCCGGTGGTAATTCAGTCGGCGACAAAGGCATTCCGCCTTACGGGCACACGATTCATCTTGCAGAGTTCAGCGAGTCAGGAAAAACTCTTCTTGATCGATGGCCAAATTGAATTCCTGTCGGGCAAAAAAACAGAAACGCTGACGGCGGGACAGGCAAATATGCTGCTTATCCAATCTGGCAACACAGAAATTAAAAAATCTCCGCCTGCCGAACTGGTAAAACTGTTTCCTGATCTTGCAGGCGTTCTCAAAGACTTAGACGTTCGACCAAATTCGGCAAAAAACAGCCACGCCGCACTTAAAGGATTGTGAGCGCGACCATCTGTAGACCTGTCTGAAATACAGGATTGCGTGAAACACAAACCCACCGAATTTTTCTACCGCCTCACCCCCGACGAAATTTTGGACGCTGTCACGCGGCTCGGCCTAGAACCATCAGGCCACATCTCGCAGCTCAACAGTATGGAAAACCGTGTGTTTGACCTGAGGCTCGACGACGGCAGGCA
>JAEUSA010000201.1 GCA_016788945.1 Leptospiraceae bacterium | reverse complement strand
AATGTGCCTGGTGAGAGGCATCCTAAACGCTATCAGGATATTCTGGAGCTTCTCGACGCCGGTATCAACGTAATGACTGCGATGAACGTGCAGCATCTTGAGAGCGTGGCCGATACGGTCGAATCAATAACCAATGTTCGCGTACAAGAGCGTGTCCCTGACAGTTTCATCGATCTGGCATCAGAAATCGAACTTGTCGACCTTGTTCCCGAAGAGCTGATCAAGCGACTCGAAGACGGTAAGATCTACGCACCGGAAAAGGCCGCAGTGGCCGCGAATAATTTTTTTCGCAAAGGAAATCTTACCGCACTGAGAGAAATGGCCCTGCATTTCACCGCCAGTTTTGTTGACCAAGAATTGCAGGATTACCGCACGCTAAAGAACATCGACGATACTTGGAAGACTGCCGAACGTATTGTCGTCGCGATCAGTCCGAGCCATAATGGGGAAAATCTGATTCGCATGGCCCGGCAGCGCGCGTTTGAGCTCAAAGGCCGCTGGCTGGCAGTGCACATCGATATCGGGAAGAATCTTTTGCCCGCTGCGCAGAAAATGCTGATGCAGAACCTGAGCCTCGCGCGCGAATTGGGAGCAGAAGTCATTTCGGTACGCGATACCGATGTGGCGACAGGATTACTGCGCATTGCGCGGCAGAAAAACGCCACGCAAATTATTATCGGTAAACCACCGCAATCGCTTTGGCAGAGACTGACGCACAGTTCGATGCTTGATCGACTCATTGCGCACAGTGGCGGGCTCGAGATTCACGTTGCCGGTACGGCGGTACATGCGCGCGAGCGGCGCACCGTCGACTTCATATCAAGCCTGAATCTGACTTCTTCGCGCCGGCAGTATGGTTTTGCCATTCTGCTGACACTTCTCACGACATTCGCGGGTTTTCTGGCGCGCGACCTGTTAGGCTACACGGCGATGTCTCTCATCTATCTGTCGGTCGTATTGACGTTGGGGGTATTTGTCGGCAGGGGACCGCTGATCGTCGCCGCAACCATCAGTGCCCTAAGCTGGGATTTCGTCTTTATTCCGCCTTATTATACGTTTTATATCGCTAAACTCGAAGACTATCTCACCCTCGCACTCTATTACGTCGTGGCCATGGTCATGGGAAATCTGATGGCGCGGTTGCGTCTGCGTGAACAGGTGTTGATGACCCGCGAAGAGCGCGTCGCGGCAGTCTATAATTTCTCACGTCGGTTAAGCCGTTCGACGAGCCTCGAAGAAACCGTGAGAAGTGCAGTTACCTTCATCAGCGAGTTTTTTAAATCGCGGGTCTCGGTCAATCTCCGCGATAAAGCCGGCAAGTTGGAGCTGAAGGCAGCCGAAGGTAGCAACCGTAAACTCTCGTCAAAAGAAGCGAGCGTGGCTTTTTGGGTGTTTGAGAACCGTAAGCCCGCAGGACGTTATACCGATACTTTACCCTTGGCCTCAGGAACCTATTATCCGTTGGTTTCGACCGGTGGTATTGTTGGGGTGCTCGGACTCAGGCTCGCCAAACGGCAGAGATTGCGCCCCGATCAGGAAGAAATTTTGTTCGCCTTTGTAAACCACGCGGCAATTACTATCGAGCGCGATTTTCTCGCCTCGGATAAGCGGCGCGCGCGGGTCGCCGAAGAATCGGAGAAACTGCATGCGGCGATTCTTAATTCCATCTCGCATGAACTGCGTACACCGATTGCGGTTATCCGTGGTGCGATTTCAACAATGCAGCTCAAATCGACGGAAAAAAATGCTGCGGCGCAGCAGGCATTGCTCGCCGAGGCCGACATCGCTGCGCGTAAGCTCAACGTGCTGGTGAGTAACCTGCTGGACATGAGCCGCATCGAGGCAGGAAAAATAAAGCTCAACCGCGAAACGCATGATCTGAAAGGAATCCTCAGCGAAACCGTTGAAAAATTACGTGCAGAATACCAAGGCAGTTCTTTGGCGCTGAAGTATGAAGGCAGTGATTTTGCCTGTTTCTGCGATTATTCGCTTCTGCAACAGGCATTCCATAACGTTCTTGCCAACGCGCTGTCTCACAATCAGGCGGGTGTTCGTGTTGAAGCATTGCTCGTCGGAATTGATCAGAATTCGCTGCGCGTTATCATATCCGATGACGGAAGCGGAATTGAGGATAGTATGATCGATACTATCTTTGAAAAATTTGTCCGCGCCCCGCATGCCAGCCCGGGCGGCACAGGATTAGGTTTGCCCATCGCGCGATCGATTATCGAGTTACACGGTGGGACGATTTCGGCAAAGAATCGCCCTGAGGGTGGGGCTGTGTTCGAGATTACGCTGCCGCGCCGAATGACCGAAGGTGAAAAGTAATTCATGGCATTGATCCGCATACTCACTATAGACGACGAAAAGCAGATTCGCAAGCTGCTCAAAATAGGCCTCGAGGCCGAAGGTTTTGCCGTGACAGACGCTGCAACGGGCAGCGAAGGGGTAGACGCGGTAGTAAAACAAAAGCCCGACCTGGTGATGCTCGATCTGAATCTACCCGACGGCTATGGCCTTGAAGTGCTGAAAAAAATCCGCGAGTTTTCAGATGTGCCGGTGATCGTGTTGTCGGTCAAGGATCAAGAAGCGGATAAGATTGCCTTGCTCGAAGCGGGTGCAGACGACTATATCACCAAACCGTTCGGCATGGGTGAGCTGTTGGCACGTATACGGGCGATTCTGCGGCGCAATACGGTCGCCTCATTGCAGCCGAACTTCAAGAGCGGCGCTCTCGAAATCAACTATGCAGCGCGCGAGGTGTTGGTAGCCGGTACGAAGATACACGTGACGCCGACTGAATATAATTTGCTGTGTTTGCTGGCAAAAAACGCCGGTAAGGTGCTGACGACGCAGCAGATCATGCGCGAAATTTGGGGGCCCGGCCTTTCTGGAGAAACTGGTTATCTCAGGGTATATATAACCATGCTGCGAAAGAAAATTGAAGCCCACCCAGAAGAGCCAATGCTGCTGATCAATGAACCGGCCGTCGGGTACCGGTTGGTCGTTCAGCCATAGTCATCACCTTGCAGCAAGGTGGATGATAACCGTTTCGCGGCCAAATTTTCGCCGTGCATCGCTGATTTGCCGCGCGCGCGTAAAGGGTATGACCTCTTGATCGGGATGCACATCAAAATTGGCGATGAGGCACAACCGCTCGGCATTCAGTAAGCCCAGCAATTTCGCTGCCGCGTACCTTTTTTCTGCTTCGGCATAGAGGCGGGCCTCATCGCTGAAGACAAAATCGCCATTTTTTCCCCTTATGGAAAGCAGTCGATAGTTCTCTTCGACTGCTTTTAGATCTACAAGGGCAATGCCTGATAGGGCGGTGAGAGAAGCGTAACGAATGCGCTCCAGTGAGCTGATTGCACGTAGATCATGCGGATTAATTGCCGCGAGGCAGTTTTCGCGGATATCGATTTTTTCACCGCCTGAAACGGCAAACAAATCACGGTAGGATATTCCGCCGAGAACGCGTTGCCGGTGGATCATATCGAAAGGGTTGGCGATGACACTACCCAAAGCCGCGCACCATGCGGCGCAGAGCACGAAAAAGATTGCGGCGAACCATTGGCGTCGAAGCTGAATTGCCGCTGCAACTGCCACAAGGCATGTCGACCAGCTGATCGCGGCCGGGGCAAAATAAGCCAATAACGGTAAAACAACAGCGCCGAAGATTTTGATCCACGTGCGACGGTACGCCAACAGCACGGCATTGAATACCAGCATGACGACAAACAGCAGCGGAGCGCCGATGATAAACGGCTTCAGCAATATTTGCCTGCCGCCCGTCGCATGGAATTCGGCAGCGGAGCGAAAGCGGTAGGCCCAAACGGTATGCAGGTCAATGCCACCTGCTGATGCGAGGCGCAATGCGTTATCTTCTGATGTTCCGTGATAGAGCAACCAGAAGACGGCGATCGCTGCCCCCAGCCATAGCAGCAGGGAATACTTATCTTTGGGGGGTAACAATGCTTAGCCTTCGAATCTCTTGCGGATTTTTTCTTTCATCGGCTCGGGCATTTTCTCGTCAGATTTTTCTTGGGCGAGCAGGCTGCGAATGCGTTGCAGCTGCTGCACAAAGCGACGGCAATAGACACATTCGATTTTATGCCATAGCATACGCAGGCGATCCCACCAAGATATTTTGCCTTCTAAACCGTGTGATGCCAGCGTGGTAAATTCTTCACATGGCATGCCGGTAAGAGGTTTACGCTTAGCCACGCGCTACCCCGCGGAAACCGGCGGTTTCAAGACAGGCTCTCAGGTGCATGCGCGCGCGGTACAATATCACGTTTAGATTAGTCGCCGATACCTCGAGTTGCTTACAAATTTCGCCCGTCGCCTGTTGTTCGAGTTCGCGCAGAACCACGGCGGCTTTCATCGTCGTCGGCAATCTGGAAATGCAGTCATAGAGATAGTTCTGCAGTTCCCGGTCTTCGAGAGATTCGAGCGGCGATTTTTCCCATGCCCGCGGCGCGCGGCTCATTTCCCAATGCCGGTCTTCGCCGAAGTAGTCTTCGTCGTCGGCTTCAACTGACTGGTTGCGCACCTCTTTTGCCTTGGCGCGGTAATGGTCAATAATCTTGAATTTAAGGATGCCGATGAGCCACGTGCGCTCGCTCGAGCGGCCGGAAAAAGTACCGGCATTCTTTAACGCTGCAAGCAGGGTTTCTTGAATGCAGTCGGCAATATCTTCGTCGTCAGCGAGCCTTGTACGCGCATAGGCGTACAGGGCATCGCCGTGTTGTTCAATGAGTTCGGCGGCGTTAATCACATGTCCATCGACATGGGTTTAAACTTGCCTTTCTTCGCCTTGCATTGTGCCTCGGTCATTTTTTTCCAACCCTGGCCTTTGCATGCATTTTGTCCCGCACAGCTGTGCTCTTTGTTGCCGCAATCGCCCTGACCCTTGCAGCCATTGATGCCGTGGCACTCGCCCTCTTTTGCGGCCTTTGGCGCGTCTTTTGCGCCAGTCGCGCCCGCGAGTGAGAGGCCTGCAAGCGCAGCACCGATTAATAGATTGGTTTTCTTCATGGCCGCGTGTTGTGTGGCTATTGCGCTTGTAAAGGCGAATTAGGTGGATGTAGTGTGTTTTTGTGGTTTATTCGCCAGAACGTCAGATTTTCCTCGATGAAACCCGCCTCTGGATCCCATTTTGGCGCATGCCAGTCATAGTTAGTCGCGAAAAATCGCTGGATTGCCCGGCGACTGGGTTTGAGCCACAATTTGATCAGTCCAGCCACGAGCGACGAAACACTGACCCGCAACGCCGCGGCCACGTAATGCAACGTGTCATACTCTGCCGGCGTAAAACGCGTCGTGATGATGGCAAAGGCCGTACCGCTGCGGTTATAACTACGCGTCGTGGAACGGCGCACCGGGCGCCGCATGCGCAAACGCAGGTAACGTTCGGCGAATAGGAGGATTTCTTTGTGGTGTTTCTGCCAGTACCGTGAGACATCCGCCGGAAGGCTAACGCTGGTGATCAGGTGTGTTTTCATAACTTTCTATACTATATATACCCGAAAACCGTCGATTTTTCTCACCGATCAGATAATAATTGACAATTTGTGCGGCGCGCAAAAATAGCCGTATGGACGCTGCAGCAATACCTGCACGGGTTGAAGAGAATGAGGCACCCGAATACGTCTTTGATCTGATACAGATATCTATTCTTGCCGCTGCTTGCGATGTGGATTCTCTTGTCGGGGCTGTTGAGCAAGCCCGTAATCGGGGGGCCGATAACCGTGAAATACTGCGCGCGATGTTCCGCAGCGATGATGCGTTCGGCACCGGCATCGAAAGCGAAGAATTCCTGCGCATTGCTGAATCTCTGCAGGCCGGCAAAACACCCCTGCAGATCGCCTGAGCGATGTACAATCTGCGATTGGTGAAGTTTGCTGTTCTTGCCGGCCTAATGCTATCAGGCGCGTGCAAACCAAAGCCACTCAAGCTTACACTGGCGCACAACAGCGCGCAAACGGCTTTTGATCTGCCGATAGACACAGTCGTGCAGGGTGCTATTTCGACTGGCGAATCGGTGGTGTTCCTGCGGGTGCGTCTCGCGCAACCGCAGATGTTGCGCGCCGAGTTGCCGGCAGTGCGCGCTGTGGATAGTTCGATCACGGTCTTTCATCCCGGAGAACGTGAGCTTTTTACCATCGACGACAATGGCTCGTCACTGCCAGAAGAAATTTATCCCGTCTTGCTTCCCGCGGGTGATACGCTGCTGCGCCTGCGGTTTCGTGCTGAAGAACCGGCGGAGTTTCGCTTTTTCTACAGAGTATTTAATCCGCCGTCAGATACCGAGCGTGAGCCCAATAACACCCCAGAAACAGCCAATGCTATTACCGGCATGCACGCCACGGGTTTTCACGGTCCTGTCTATGCGTTTGCAGACAAAGAAAAAAATCGTGAGAGGGATTGTTTTTCGAAATCGCCGGCGACCAATGATGCAGTCCTGGTCTCAGCAAAATTAACCGGTGTCGAGGGTGTCACGGGTGCCGTGAGTTTTCACGACGCCGCAGGGAAAGAGATCCACCGCGAAGAGGCCGGCAGTGCGGGTGCGGCTCTCGAAACAAGTCCCGTTTTTGTCGCTGCGGGAACTTCTTTTATCATTTGTGTTGCATCTGCCAGGCCGGTACCGCCAAGCAGCCGCGATTACTACGATCTCACACTGTCCTTCAGTGATCTGTCACACCGCGGCGAAGCAGAACCCAACAACCGCCCGGAAAATGCCAGCCGCATCACAGCAGATTCGCTGACGGGACAGATTTCGACTCAGCAGGATGTCGACTATCTTGTGTGGGTGAATAAACGCGATTATCCGGTCATTGTCAATGCGACACTCGAGAGTCCGCAGGTTGCGGTTCTACGCCTCGAAGCTGTGCGCAAAGACGATGTCGCTCTCGTGTTTGAAGATTCGGCAGTCGCACAGGAAGTTGCGGAAAATATCCGTGTGGAAGCCGGGGAGCAATTGCTGCTTGCTCTGCGCGTTCGACCGAAGCTGCGCAAAAAAGATTTCAAACCCGCCGCATACACCGTTAAAATTAACGAGTCGCAGTTCAACGATGACAGCGAATTTGAAAATAACGGCAATGCTGCCCGTGCGGACACCCTCGTTGATCATGCACAGAAGTGGGGGTTCATTAATCCGCCCGGAGATGTCGATTTCTATCGCCTGAAGGTCGATGCACCCGTGGAAAGACAACTTGTGTTCGAGAGCAAGATTCCTTGCAAGGTCAGGCTTGAACACCTGAGGGCGGGAAAAACCATTGCAGGCAATACAGCGTTATCGAATGTAAAATATTCCGCACTGTTTGAAAAGGATGATCTTGTGCGTGTGCAGTGTGTCGGTCAGAAGCCCAACCCGCCCGAACGCGCTTATCGCCTTGCTTTGGTTGAACCATAAGAGCCAGGCGTTTTTTTGATTTGCGTCGCGTGCACAAGTTGCAGCGCAAACAGTGAACCTCTCCACCACAATTATTCTCGCGCTACCGATGCTGCTTGGCGGCTTTGTTCAATTTGTTATTTCACAGTTTTATCAGAAATTCGCGACCGACAGCCTGCTGCTTGACAGCGCGATTGTGGGAGGCATTTTCTTTGTTTCTCGCGTGACCGATGCGGTACTCGACCCGGTCTGCGGGTATCTGAGCGACAAATGGCGGCGGCGGCGTTCGTTCATCGCGGCGGGCGTTATCGCGCTTTCGGGTGGAATGCTGCTGGCATTCATGCCGGCTCTCGCCGGCTCGCCAGGCAGCATTAATGCTGCAAGTTATGCACTGCCTGCAATCGGCATTTTTGTTATTTATCTTGGGGTAACGCTGACCTATATTCCACATTATGCCTGGCTGGGCGCTATGCAATCGGTGAATCCGGGTGCTCCGCTGTTTGCTTCGCGGGCGGTCATTGAAACCCTCGGTACCATCTTCGGTGCCGTGGCGTTGAAGCTGCTGGTGCCTTACCAGAAGACAGGCGGTACGACGCTGTTCTTACTGATCGCCGCGATGCTGGCCGTGCTGGCTCTGTTGGGGGCGATTCCATTGGCGCGCTATCGCGATACATTCCCTGCCGCGGCGCAGGCACCGCATTCGTTCGTTGAGGCGCTCGGTGTGCTGGTAAAAAACCGCCGATTCGGTCTGATCGCGGCAATGAGTTTTTTTAACCAGTTTGCCGCCACCACGCTGCTGGCAGTTTCTCTCTACTTCACCGATTATGTTCTGGGCCAGAGTGGCCTCGGTGAATCGCTTGCCGTTGCTTTTCTGCTCAGCGCGACGGCGCTCGTACCCGTATGGTCGGCGCTATCGCAGCGTTTCAACCGATACCGTCTGTGGGCTATGGCGCTTGTCTGTATTATCATCGCCTTCCCGACGTTGCTGCTCACCTTAAGCGGATTTTCTGTGTGGCTGATTGTCTTTGCCGTGTTTGCCGGCGGCTTTGCCGGCGCCGTGATACTGTTTGTCCCGCAGGAGATTTCGTTTGCAACGAAAGACTCGACGGCAGAAGAAGGGCTCTACTTTGCCGCGTTCACTTTCGTCAATAAATCTGCAATGGCATGCGCACCGCTTGTAATCGGCCTTGCATTGAGTTTCGCCGGCTATAGAGTCGGCGCACGTGAATCTGCCGTGGCGCATACGATTTCGGTCTTGTTCATCGCACTGCCCGCGGCGGCTTTCATTGCCTCATTGTTGCTACTTGCCCGTTATGTGCGCCTCACAAAGACGCAGGATACCATCGGCGATAAACCGGCGTAAGGCATGTTGAAATTTTCATCGCGCGCGCAGGTATCGAATCCTGCCGCTTCAGCGGCAGCTTTAATTTGTCGCCAGGAAAAAATGCGCTGCCGGTGCAGCTCGTGCAGACTGGTTTGCCCGTCAGATTTGATGGTAACAAGAGATACCAGTTCGGCATCCTGAGCATTGAAACGGTGTGCGAAATTTACCCTTCCGTCGAGAGCCTGAAAAGACCTGCCATGTAGTTCTGCGGCGCGACTGAGCGGACAAAAATCCATAATAAGGCTGCCCGCTGCCGATAAGACTCTCCGGCATTCGCTGAAATATCTCTCGAGCGCATCGGTATCAGGCAAATAATTGACTGAGCCGTTTACCGCGAGCAGCGCACCGAATGCACCGTCGGTAAAGGGTAGCCTGCGCACATCGCCGCATACCCGCTCACCCTCGGTCGCCGACAATGTTGCGAGCGAGAAATCAAGACACACCGTGTAAAATCCCCCAGCGCGGGTGAGACCTGCCATTCGTCCGGGGCCGCTGCACAGTTCGGCTATACGGTAGTCTTTGCCTTTAGGGAAAAACCGAAGTGCATAGGCGAACCAGTCGGCATAAGGCACATCGGCCATCACCGCGTCATATAGCGGCGCAAATGCCGAGTAGGGGAGAGAAAAGCGGTTTATTGCAGTTTGAAATCCGATATGGCTTCTTTAACCCCGCGCGCGAGATCGTCGAGCTTAAGTAATTGCTCTTTTTTTTCGGGCGGTGCCTCTTTAATCATCTGTTCAAGACTTTCGTGCATGAAACGTGCCATTTGATCGATGCGCTTGACGCGGGCCTGCAGGCCGTCGAGCATCGTATTCAGGTGATCGGCGGTTTCTTTGAGCTCATCGCCGTGCCTTAACGAAATACGGTGTGTCAGGTCGCCGTGCAGAATTTCTTCCAGTGTGCGCTCGATACGCAATACCGGGCCGGCGATGCGGTGCGAAAACAGCAAGAAGAGTATCGTCAGGCTGAGCGCCATGACCACCGCAAGGGCGACGAGCGTCAGAACGCCATACAGCTTTACTTTCTGAAAGACCACACCTGAGGTTGCGTCATTACCGAGGGTCATCGACAGTTTCTGTATGAGTTCAGCAGTGTTTTCAAACTGGTATTCTTTTGCAATACTGTTCACCGCGTACATGAAGCCAAACGCCAATACGAGCACAAATAGCATCAGCGGTATGACCGCATTGATAATGAACTTGCTTTGGAATTTGAAATCGATCAGGTACTTGCGTTTCAGCGGTGAAGGACGCTTATGCTCGCTCATGTCGCTGTATTCAGGGGCGCGGCGCTGCCGTCAAGGTTCTTCGGCAGGTACGCATCAGTCATGGACATAAAAAAGGCTGCCACAGGCAGCCTTGATTTTTGCTGGGCCGGAAGGGGTCGAACCTTCGCATGGCGGAATCAAAATCCGCTGCCTTACCACTTGGCTACGGCCCAATATCAGAAACAGTATGACTGCGCACCGGGAATACCTGCCAGCCGGACAGTCGTGCTCTGAGCACGTTCGCCATCCATCTCAGCGCATCCGCAGTAACTGTATTCGCCGTGAGGGCAAAAAGCCCGGCACCCGAACCCGTCATTCCCACAAACCACTCACGCGCGAGCATCTGACTTGCCGCGAATGCCATCGTCCGTTTTGCCTGCTGCAGCAGCGCAAATTGTATAGGAAATACCGCTTCTGCCGCGGTGTCAAAGTCGTTGATCACGTGCCTGACACCGACGGCAAGTTCGTCTGAACAGGGAATTTCGTTGAGGCGTAAAGTAAAATCGATGCCACCAGTCATCGGTTTGGCCTCCATGCGAGGCAACTCGAGCTTGCGAACGTACGCGAACATCAACTGCGTCGAAAAACCGAATGGCGGTATCGCCACAACACCGGCAAGTAGCGGTGCCGTGCAACCGCTGAGCTCATGACCGATACCCTGCAGCAAGGCACTCTTGCCTCTGAGACCATAGCGGAGAAAAAACGGTACGTCTGCGCCAATGCGCGTAACCGCCGGCCAAAATGTCTCGGGCGGCTGCTCGATCAGGTGATGATTAAGGAGCAGCCTGATCAGCGCCGCTGCGTCGGCCGAAGCCCCACCGAGCCCTGACGGTGACGGTATGCGTTTTGTCAGCGTGACTAAAAGAGGGGGTAATTCATCGCCTGTTTGTTCCCGCAGAAAATCCCGCACCAGCGCCAATGCACCTATCAGCAGCGGGTTTTTCGCCGTACCGAGACCGAGCTCACGCCTTGCTTGGGGCGGCGTATTTGCCGGCCAATGGTGAACAACCTCGTCGCGTGCTGCGAGGCGCACCGTAATACGATCGTAAAGCGTCAGGGGGATAAACAGCGATTCTAAATGGTGATACCCGTTGGCATAGCGCCCCGTGATTCTTAAACCTAAATTAATTTTCGCCGGGGCGAAAATCATTCGCTGAGTTTCCTCGCGACGAAAATGAGCCGGTAGAGCGCGATACTGAAACCCGTGATGATGCCGACAAGCACCAGCCAAGGCTTTGTACCCAGCCGGCCATCAAGCCAGTTACCGCCATAAACGAAGGCAAAAAAGATTGCAGCAAACTCAGCCCCGAGCCAGGTGTAGCGCATCGCGCGAGAGCGGCTGCTCTGTTGTGTGTCGTCTACAGCCTTTTCGCTGCCAATTTTTTGCCGCACTTTCTTTTCCTGATGCCGCAATTCTTCTATTTGCGCGCGGAATTTTTCTTCGTCCATTCCGGGACGATAGTGCATTCACACGACAGCGGGCATAGGGATAATTCAAATTGACGTGATGATTTCTTCACTGGGCTTAGAAGCGGCGATGAATATTGGCATCCACCAAATTTATTATGATCCAGCGCAGATCGCTAAACTCGAGCCTGATTTTATTCCCTATGACAACACCGCTAATACGAACCGCGAATGGGCAGAATATCATGTTTTTGAAACAGAGTTCAAAAAACAGACTCACACGAAATTTGATTATACCGGCTTCGTTTCCTGGAAATTCGGTCAGAAGAGCCGTATTCCCGGCAGCCGCTTTGTCGACTTCATTCGTAAACACCCTGGAGCCGACGTTTACTTTCTCAATCCTTTTCCGATGGAAGAGCTACTATTCCGCAATGTGTGGCTGCAGGGCGATTTTTACCATCCAGGTATTCTCGATTTTTCGCAACAATTGCTTAAATGTGCCGGCTACCAGATAGACCTGCGCAGCTGGAATCAACCGCGTGAGAGCTTTGCTTTCTGCAATTATTGGGTGGGTAACGGGCGGTTTTGGAAAGCGTACATGGAGTTCACCGGAATACTGGCGGAAATACTGCGAACCGGATTAGACGCTACGGACAAAGAGTTTCTGCATTCAATTGCGTCGAAGACCAACAATTTTTCTTACATTGCGTTCATAATGGAGCGGATGTTTAGTACACTGCTGTATCTGCAACCCGAAATATCCGTCACGCGTTTTGGATATTCTGATGAGGAAATCCGCAACCGTTACCCAGGCTACAAATCGTCGGCGTACAGACTGCTGAAAAAAGATTCTGATGCACTTCTACCTTTGCGCAATGTCATAAGTTGGGGGATCAAGCGGTCCAGGCAGGGAAAAGAGCTTGGCTGATCTTAGCAACCTTTGGATTAAGTGTCGCAGCCATTCAAATTTTTTCAACTTTTTGTGCCAAAGACTGGTAATACCGTATTGGATCGAAATTGGAAAAAGGGTAATTTATACAAACAATATCAGAATGGATGGCAGAAGAATTAATGAAAAAGACAGCGCGCAAAAAAAAGAGCACTAAGAAAAATGATAGCATTGGCAAAGAAGATTTTGTCAAAAAAGTCTCTGAATTGCCAGATAGACAAGAGAAAGCATTCTTACAGAATCTGAAAGAGGTAATCAGCGGTCGGTCGGCGGTGCTTTTTTTACTCATCATGGGTTTTGTCGTTGGCGTTTCTGTTCAGGTGAATTGGGTTCAGTTAAAATGCGAAAATGCCCCTTTCTTCAGTGCAGAGCCGGCCCATTGCCGGCACAATTTGCTACGGGTGCTCCTGGGTGGTCCGATTGCTTTCCTGCTGCTTTGCCTTATCGTTAGCGCTCTCCGATGGCGGAATAGTCGTCTGAGTTTAACATATTTGACCGGCATTCAGCTCTTGTTAGTGCCTTTGGTCGCAGTGCCATTCATACAGGACTTGACCTTAAAAAATAGAGTGGTAAATATAGTTTTTTCCTTGTATTTCGTAGTGCTTCTGTTAATTTTGCGAAGAGATGTCGGCAATATTTTTCGGGCCATGGTCGGTTCTCCATCGCTACGAATAAAAAGTAAGATCAAAAACGGGACCCTCCGGCTTTCATTTGTTGGTCAGCTTTCACCCGAAGAAGCAGAATGGATGAAAGAAACAATATGCGGGCTTGTGATTCACTTGAATACCAGCAGAAACAGAGTAATTGCAGATGTTTCAAAACTGGGAGGTTATAAGAGCGACTATGCTTATGTCTTTGTCCTCCTTGCGGGTATTTGCGCATCCAGAAATTGCGCGGTTACCTTGGCCGGCGACCCGCAATTGTGTAAGCAAATTCATGAAGATATGTTAGTTATATGTCAGAATGTTGGACAATCCGTTTCCTAAATCACAGTATTGATTTTTAAATTGATTGAACAAATCAAAGGGATTTTTCTAAGGCCTTTTTCGGAAATATATCCAGAAAACTCGAAGG
>JAEUSA010000197.1 GCA_016788945.1 Leptospiraceae bacterium | reverse complement strand
GTGTTATCAACGCGTGAGAACAGATACTCGAGATTAATACCACCGCAAACGGGGACCAGCGGTATCAGTATGCCGCCAAGAATTGTCCCATCTTTGTCGGCGTCGGGTTCGTACGAGTTGAAGAACGCCCGGCGATCAAGGAACAAATTTTCCGTCAGCGAGCGACGGCCGACTATCGCCAGAGCATTCGTCGCATGATTATATTCGGGCCGGGGTTCAAACAGCATTTCGGTCCGCAGCCTTGCTTCACGCATCGCCGCCTGCACGGTCTGGGGGAAATCCACAATCGCGAAACGCCGTGCGCGCTCATGAGCATTTTGCGCCAGCGCCTTGGTGAACAGCTCCCTGAAGCTTAAGAGTAACGCTGCATGCTCGGCTCCGAGGGCATCTTCGTCGAGGAGCAACAGCTCATCGCGCGCGGTATCATGAATCGCGCCGATGAAACGCGTTGTCTCCGGCACGCTGATACCGTTCTTCTTCAATAATAAGCGTACGTCGGCGCGATTGGCCATCAACGCAAACGCGCGCGCATTGACGAGGCCGGGCCGTCCCGAGCAAGCACCGCAATCGTACGCGGCAAAATAGGGGTTATTCGTGCTTGTCGACCCATGACCGACGAGGGCGACAAGCGGTGCAAAGTCATGGGTAAGGCCGATTTGCCGTAATACGCGAGCGACGCGTTCAGCCATTTCTTTAACCGTATAGCCGTCAAAAAAACCGTCGACCGGTGGTGCCCCCTCGAGCCGCTCATAGTGTAGGTCGGCGAGGTCTTCGCGTGCTGCAAATGAGCTCGCCGTCGCGAAACTCTTGCTTGGCCTGTGTATCGACAGCACGAGCCTGACGAGCGACACCAGGCCGAACACGAGAGAGATTATCCAGCCAAGCCATAACTTGTTGGCATACCGATGCCAAAAGTTTAACTCCATGCGGCTGACCGCGAGCCTGCGTTTTGCCTGCGACACACCGCGAATGCGGTGCCGCGGTGTTACCGGCACGGGACATTGTTTGATCGAAATGGCGTCGAACGGCCCTTGGTAAACCGCATCGATACCGAAAAAGCCGGGTGTACCGAAGGTCTCACAGCTGTCGGAAAATTCCTCAAGGTAGCGGCGCACCGAACATTCCCGGTCATCAATGCAGAATATTGCCTGAAACTGTGCATTACCCGCGGCGCTCGAGCGACGGCGCCGGCGCGGGGCGTTGACCTGAATCGCGGCGAGCGTTTCAAAATAAAAACTGAACTCGAGTGCTTCATGCCAGAGACGAAAAATACGCTCCGCGTCGCTTTCCGCAGGGCAATGCTCGGTAAAGAAGAGCAGATTCTCGTTTTGCTGAGGCAACTGCTCTTTGTCGTAGCGGGTACCTTCGAGTTGTTGCGTGAGAACAAGCAGATAAAGCGCTACATACTGCAGCAGCGTAATCTTGCGCGGATAATTCAGGTACTGCGGTCTCTCTTCTACCTGCCCGATCAGCCCTGACCAACCGCGGGCAGCCATGAGCACCTCAAGCAGAAACACTTCACGGCCGGCGTGCGCAGGCAAAATGCGATCGAGGCATTGGCGCGCCGCCGCTTCTGGCTCGAGTACGGAAATCAATTCGGCGACTTCGGGTACAATACCGTATGGCCTGACCACTCGCAGCTGGCGGCGCAACGCCTGCCAGAAGTCATCGTTGCTGTTATTCGCCGCAAGCGAAATAGCCGCAATGCCCTGATCGAGAAAATTGGCGACCACACGGAACACGATCGGATGAACCTGTTCTTCGAGTACAATGCCGCTTTGCTGCACAATGGCAGCAAGATAGCCCCGACGGCGAAAACTTTCTCTGCGGGCTAATTCAGGTACAGAACCGTTGAGCATGGCTTCGCGCAGGGCTCTGCCGTCACCGCGCTCGTTCGCAATCACCCAATCGAGAGCAGCGTCGCTGATCTTGCCGTCGTGGAAAGCCTGTCGATATTCGGCTATTGGTAGATATTCCTTTGCCCCGTAGAGCCGCGAAGCCTGCCTGATTGCCTCGTGGAAAGACAAACCATGCTCCTGGAACATATGCAGAGTATTGTGATGGATAAAATCTTTAATCGGCCCCTGCGAAGGCAGGTAGTGCCTGATGTCGTTCAGAATTTCCGAAATTTCCCGGTCTGCGTCTTTGTTCAATTCTCCTCCGATCGCAATCTGCGCACGCAGTAGCGTAACTGCGGACGCGCGACACCACACGCAGCTTACTTACAGCGCGTGATGTTAACTGTGGTTAATCAGAGGGAGGGTGGTCCGCGCGATTCGCACGAAAAACAGGATCTTGAGGAGTAGGAAAAAGTTATAGCGGGCAAACGGTCTCTACGAAGCGGCGCCGCTTCGGGCAGGTGCATAATACCCGCCAGCAGAAACTCCGCATTGCGTGTTTCCATGTCGCGCTCTTCTTCGGCTTCGCTGATGAGCTGATCAGAAACGGCAATATTGCCGAAGTGAGATGCGGCATGCAGCGTCGGACTCGCTTCGCAAATACCGGAGGACGCAGAAATTTCGATGGTGCCGAGAAAGACAATGCCGGTCAATAACAACCCGGAATTCTTGCAAAACTCACGAAATGATACGAGTTTGCGCATGCCTTGCTGCAGAATATTAAAAAGCGGATTCATCGCCCAGAATAAACGGCGGTTGTTCTTCATATTTTAGCCTTTCCCCGCCAAGTCACAGGCAAATCCTGTGCCATGTCAAACTTAGTGCGGTTTGCCTTCCGCTGGATAGCGTATTTCTCTTCCTACGGAATCGCAGTGGCAACCTCCGCGGCTATCAGCTCGATTTTGGCGATCTCGTTCGGGCTCTATTATGCACGGGCGACCAATTTTCCGATCAGCGACCTGATGATGTGGACCATCGCGATCGGTGCCGCCATCGCTTGGGTGGGGCATTCCGTGCAGTTCGGTATTCTTAATAAAGTAGGATTTCCGGGTTTTACGCGGCCCGTGCTGGCCGTAAACCGCTTCATTACCGCGACGCCTGATCTACAGATCAAGCCCGATCTGAGTGAAAAGGACTACCACGAATTATTGCGCGCCCTTACGATCATTCCGCTAACCAATGCTTTTACCGCCGTGCTTTCGGTGCAGATCATCTTTGTCGCGATTCTGATCGCGGCCGAAATGTCGGTAAAATTCGAAGTCTACCATTATGTCCAGGGTATCATCATGGACATCATGTTTTCTTTCATACACGGCGGCTTCTGCCTCGTCATTGGTGAAATCGCCACGGGCTCGATGCGCGCCGAATGCAAGCGCATCATGCAAGAAAAAGGCATCGCCTACACTGACCGCGCGGTCACCACGGTACGCCTGAAACTGGCATTTTTTATCATGCTGTTTATTATCACGATCTACGTGGCAGCAACCCTCGTCTACTACAACCGCGATAACCTGCAGGCGATCGTCATCTTCACGATCATGGCGCTTGTGGCCGCGATACTAATGGCCTATATGATTTTTTATCTGATCTATAGCTCGCTCAAAGACATCGAGGGCGCGATGGACGATCTGAAATCAGGCGGTTCAGGACTCATCTTCACCAAGTCAATCGACAGCGAGTTCGTCAAGGTCGCCACGGGGATTTCAGACGCGGCAAGAACGATCAAAGATTATCAGGCAAACCTCGAACACAAAATCGACGAGCGCACGCGCGAACTGCAAGAAAGCCTCGGCAACGTCCGCGCGCTGAAAGGACAACAAGATGGTGACTATTTTCTCACCTCACTGCTGCTGAAGCCGCTGACCGGCAACTATGCCAACAACCGGCAAGTCAAAGTAAATATATTCATCCGACAGAAAAAAAGCTTTGAATTCAAAACGAAAACCAACGAGATCGGCGGCGACATTTGTCTTGCACATTCGATACGTCTACGCGGCCGCGACTACACACTTTTTCTTAACGGCGATGCGATGGGCAAGTCGATGCAGGGCGCCGGTGGTTCACTCGTTCTCGGCGCTGTGATGCAGTCAATTGTCGAACGTACCAAACTCTCGCCCAAAGAGCAGGTGCTCTACCCCGAACGCTGGCTCAAGGCGGTATTTCTCGAACTGCAGAAAACCTTCGAGAGCTTTGACGGCTCCATGCTGATTTCGGTAATCATCGGGCTCGCCGACGAACGCAGCGGCTTCGTGTATTTCATCAATGCGGAGCATCCATGGTCGGCGATTCTGCGCAACGGCAAAGCCTTCTTTATCGAGAACGATTTGACGCTGAGAAAACTGGGAACGCTCGGCGTCAACATGGGCATCAAAGTGCAGACATATGAAATGCAACCCGGCGACCATTTCGTGATCGGTTCGGACGGGCGTGACGATCTCATGCTAGGCACCGCAGAAGATGGATCGCGGGTCATTAACGAAGATGAGACCCTGTTTCTCCGGCTGTTAGAAAAAGGCGGTGAAGACCTTGAATCAGTTTATAAAGCATGCAAAGCTATG
>JAEUSA010000178.1 GCA_016788945.1 Leptospiraceae bacterium | reverse complement strand
CGATTCGTATAACCTGACCGCGACGCAATTGTTTCAAGATAACGACGCCAACGCCGAAGGTGATTTAGGCGGTGGCGATCTGTTCGATCTGGACAATCTCTCGGCCGACAATAGTTATGCGACGGGCTGCAACACAACTTTGCGCGACGAGCTGAAAACTAATGGCTTTCGGTACCTGCGCCTAACACCTGCAGCGCGGCGGATCAATGCGGATACGGGAGCTGCGTTCGTGGCCGACGCGGCATCGTTCGGGCCGGATATCGATGGCATCGTTGCGCGAACTGTCGAATAATCTTTGCCTGCTGACTTTGGCGCCGCTGCTCGCCGTCTTGCCGCTTGCCGCAGAAGAGCAGGGGAACGGCAAACCGCAGCGGTTGCGGCGTGCGGTGCGGCTGATTTCGCCGCACTCTTCGGCCACGGCCGGCAGTTACCGCGAAATACCTCTCGCCGACACACCCGAAGCTTCGCTTTCCGAACGCACGTCTGATATTCTATCGCGCCAGAGCGGCTTGCAGGTAAACCGTGTTGGCGCCCCCGGTACAGAAAGCCTCGTCGGGGTGCGCGGTTCGAATCCTGATCAGGTGGAGTACTTTCTCGAAGGCATGCCATTGCCCAAACCTTATAATGCCCCACTCAATCTCGAGGCCCTGCCATTGCCGTTATTCCGCGCTGTGGAAATTTTTCCTTCGTTTGTTCCTGCGGAATTGCCAGCGGGCAATATCGGCGGCGCGATGAATTTTCGCCTTCGCGAGCTACCGGTCGATGAAACGCGTTACCTGACGCAAATCGGCATGAACAGCCTGATGGGCAGTTCGATCGCGGCAGCAAGGCTCAGCGAGCGGACGCTGCATTTTTTTCAGGTCGAACAGAGTCGCAACCGTTACCGCTATGTGAACAATAACGGCACGACAGAAAACAGCAGTGATGACCGCGAGGAATGGCGAAAGAATGAAGACTTCAGCCGCGTCGGTTACACGGGATTCTATCGCTACCGTTCTGGCGCATCGCAGTTCTCTGCTCTGGTCGACACCGCGCACAGCGAGCGCGGTCTGCCCGGCACCATCGCTCTGCCGCTGACGCAGGTGCGCAAAAGCGATGACCGGGCGACCCTCGCCGCGCGCTACCGTTATTCGCTATCTGATGCTCACAGCTTGCAGCTGATGGGGGCGGCGGCGGTTGACCGCAGTGAAATTTATGACCCGGCGCGCGAAATCATTCAATCCTTACGCGAAAAATCTTTCGCACCGCAGGTGTTAGGCGGTGTGAGCTATGCGCTGCAGCTCAAGCATTTCAGCGCAGCGTTGCACAACCGTGGAAAATACCAAGCGGTCAGCATCGCCGAAAAAACCATCGGCGAACGGCGCGAACTACAAACCGCAGTGGCGGGCGCATATGATTGCGGGCTTTTTCGCCTTGCTGCGCAGGGCAGTGCGACCTTCGGTACCGATGTTGCCGCGGCGAATGCCTTTTACGCCTCTCCGGAAAAACAATTTGCGCAGCAAGGCCTGAGCGCCTCGGGTATTGTTGCCCTGAGGCCGGGATATTTTTTTTCAGGCAAGGATGCAGCACACGACACGGAAAACTATTGGGAAATCTATGCGCAGGTTTCGTCGGCATACCGGGCACCGACGCTCTATGAGCGCTTCGGCGATAACGTGTTTGTGACGCCGGCCGACAATCTCAGAAATGAACGTGCGCTCACCAATGCCGGCGGCATACGCGCATCGCTGCGCTGTGCGGGAAAACTCGTCTGTTCAATGCGCAGTGAAGCTTACCTTACCGGGGCCGGCGATTATATTCTGTTCACGCAAAATTCTGCGCGCACATTGATCGCAGTCAATGCCTCGAGTGCACAAATTAAAGGCATTGAAAATGAGCTGATGCTGTCTTACCCAGAACGATTGCAGGTTGCGCTGCGTTATACCTATCTCGATGCGCGAGACTACGGGAGCATTCCTTATTATCAAGATAAATATCTGCCACAACGCCCGCGGCACCACGCCGTCGCAACCGCCTCGCTCGTTTTGGCGCCTTTTCGCCTCGTCGCATCGCTCGAATACCGCGGGGCGGTGTTCCGCGATCGTTACAACAGCTATTACTACTATCTGCCCGCGAAGTTGGTATGCGATGCTGGGGTAGATTACATCATCGATGCTGCGGCAAAACACACATTCAATCTGACCGTGAAGAATATTACCGACAATCAAGAGCCCGACGTGATTGGTTATGCACTGCCGGGCAGATATATTTTGGCCAAATGGATGGCGGAATTCTGATGTTGAAGCACACTTTGTCGCGTTGCAGGTTTTTTCCTTCGCTGCTTGCGGCGGTGGCGGCTCTGGCCGCGCATTGCGCCGACTACGAACGCCCACCGAAACCTGATGCCCCGGCTAACGGCATCGTGCTGATTGCCGGCTCCGATTTTGCTACGGGATTTCTTAGTGCAATCGATCCGGTAAGCTACAAGGTATACCGCGATATTGTGCCGATACATAGCGACTCGACGCTGCGCTATGATCAGGCGAATACCGCAACGCTAGTTCTGCAGCGGCTCGGGGCCGATTCTCTGCGCCGACTCGAGAACACGACAGGGTACACAAGCAACTACGAAAGATCGCTCGGTGCCCGCAGTAATCCGCAGGAAGTTGAAATTTTGCCCAACAACCTCGCGGCGATATCGCTGTATAACAGCAATGCCTTGCAGATTGTCAACCGCAGTAACGGCGCAGTCGTGCACACAATCGACCTGTCTGCCTACGCCGATGCAGATGGTTACGCCGAAATCGGTGCTTTGCGTTACGCTGCGGGTGATCTTTTTGTTGCTGTGCAACGCCTCGATCGGCTTGCTGCAGGCGCCATCTGGCCACCGGTGGGACAAAGTTATCTATTGCGCATCAACATTACCAACTGGCAGGTGACTTCGTATGCAGTGCCGTTCACAAACCCGGCGCGCATACACCACCAGACGGCGCGCAATTCCCTGATTTTCGCGGCTCCCGGCAGATTCGCCGCTAACTATACACTCGACGGCGGCTGCGTCGAGTTCTCCCTTGCGAGTTACACATTTGTGACCTCCCCGATCAGCGAAGTCCAAGCGGGGTATGACATTGCCGATTGCGACATCAAGGCCGACGGCAGCGGCATTTTTGTGGGTTACGATTCGGCTTTGGGGAGTGTGTTCGGCAGTTTTGACAGCGCCGCGCATTCGGTAACCCGTGTCGCAGCGTATCTGGCATCATCAAACGGAGGATACTTCCCGGGCTTTCTGCTGCACAGCAGCGGCAAGGTCTTTTTGTCAGACCGCAATATATTTAACCCGGGTCTACGCGTCTTCAGCGGCCCGACGCTGACTGAAATTGGCGGACAGACCTTTTACACAGGTCTGCCACCTTATACACTCGAAGAAATTCCCTAAGAGT
>JAEUSA010000051.1 GCA_016788945.1 Leptospiraceae bacterium | reverse complement strand
ATCGGCAACATCGATGAATCGTTGCTCGCGAATCCCGGCGAATCACCCGAATTCCGCGAGCTGCAGCAAGTGGCGCGTGAGCGCGGCGCACAGGCAATTCCGCTGTCAGGAAAAATAGAAGCCGAAATCGGGCAACTCTCGCCTGAAGAAGAAAAGGAATTTTTGAGCGATTTGGGCCTCACCGAACCCGGTCTCAATCGCGTGATACGCGAAGCGTATACCCTGCTCGGCTACATTACCTTCTTCACCGCGGGTGAAGTCGAAGTGCGTGCCTGGAACGTCGTCAAGGGGGCATCCGCCCCTAAAGCCGCCGGTGAAATTCACAGCGACATCGAACGCGGCTTCATTCGCGCAGAGGTTACCCCCTTCTCGGCCATTGAAGAATACGGCAACCAAAAGAAGGCGCAAGAAGCAGGCAAAATGCGCCTTGAGGGCAAAGAATATATCATGCAAGACGGCGACGTCGTCTATTTCCGCTTCAACGTCTAAGGGGCGGATTTCAGAAGATTTGGCGCGTAAACGCCGATAATCGGGTATGCCCCGATTTGTTCTGAGCGCAGGCCTTGTAGCCTGCTGCGCCCTCTTCGCTGCCGATTACCCCGCACTCGAGGCGCCGCCGCAGCTCAACCCCTTGCCGCGCGATGTGCTCGCTTTTCCGGAATTTACCACCAACTACCGACAGCGTATTCTCGCCGGTGATTATGAGATCTGGTCAGAAGAAAAATTGCGCCGCTGGGTGAGCGCACAGGGGCTCAGCGTAACGCAAGACCATCCCGGCGCAGGCCTTATCTACCACCGCGCTGCGGTCATCGCTTCGCCGGGCATCACTTTTGAGCTCGTGCGCCCCGTTACGGAAAAAGGCAGTGAATATGCCAACGGCTGGATACTGAATCTCGATTTAGCCGCAATACGCGGACGCGACGGGAAAGCACTACCGGCGGGAAGAGACAGCTATAACAACCTGCTCGACTGCGAAGTGCTGCTCGACGATATTCCGGTTAGGCGAATTCTGCAGGGTGGACGCGCTTCGAGCGAAAGCCCCGTGAAAATTCAAATTCCGCATATTCGCAGCAACGAAGGCCGACTCAAAGTCGAACTTCGCCTCGCCAATCACCCGCGCAATTTTCTGTTTCTCTATGACGCTTATCTGAGTCGCTGAAAGCGCTTACGCGCTATCAGCGTTTGCGGCCAGGCCGCGCCGCTTTGACCGGTTTTGCGGGTGCGACGGGTGGCGGCGCTGCATCGAGCGGTTTCGTTTCCACAGTGAATTTGGTATCGGCGTTGTCGGCGCCAAAATGAATTTCCGCAGCGATTGAAGCAAAACCTTCCCACGAAGTACGAGTCTTGTGTTCAAAGCCGGCAAATTTGGAATCGGCAAAACCGTTATCGGCAAGAAAGCCTGTGCGCACGTAGCGATCAGAGCTGTATGGGTTTGCAGTCCACCAATGTCCCTCATACCCGCCGGCAATGATCAGGCCAACGCTGCCTACGCGTATTGCACAAATCTCGAGTGCGGCATTGAGTATATATTCCATTTCATTAAAGCGCGGCGATTTAGCGAGCTGCGTAAAATAGCTGAGCGCGGGGAAATAGAAATGCGTACGCAGGCGAACGCGCGGGTGAAACTGCACGTACTGACGGTAGACAAGCATCAGCGTTGCATAAGTCCAGTCGTCGTCACGGATGGTGACACGTACCGGGTCAGAAATATCTTTGTAATACCATACCCGCAGGCTCGGCCCGATCGAGGCATCAAACCAACGGAAACCGCTGCCCCAGTTCATGATAAAGTTGAGCGGGGTAAAATGGTAGTAGGTATTCGCGTAAAACATGGTCGAGTCCATAGAGACTTTGCCATACGCCTGCCGCAGCTCGGGCGATATGCCTGCTTTGCGCATATTCTGCGCAGCCGCTTCTGTATTGGCCTGGAACGCGGTGGTCGTCAGGTCATAACCGAGGTCGACAGGTACCTCTGTCGTCGCGCCGCCGGAGGTTTCGGAAAAAGTAAAGCGGCTCGGCTTGTTTTCTGTGCGCTGCATCTTGAAACCGATTTCGAGATCGGTAAAGATACCCCGGTTTGAGCGGTAATAATGAAAGCCCGTACCTGTATCATGATCTTTTTCTTTATCTTTGCCGAGTCTGAAAGCAAGTTCGGCACCGAGCATGGTCGTGTAGTCGAACGGCAGTGTGTACGAACGCGAGGTATTCGTCGTCGGGTTCTCTGTCTTGTTGTTGAAATTATATAAGCCGGCCGAGAAGGTCAGCGTAAACGTACCGCGTGTGGGATTCTTCTGGATATCCAGATTTTCGTACTTGGCAGAAGGCAGTTTCGGTGCAGTGTCTGCTTTGGGAGCCGCAATCTCGCGCTCTTCGGCCGCAGGTTTTTTACCCCCTGCTTTGGCCTTTGCTGCAGCCTTGGCACCGGGGCCCGGGCGTGCCGCCGGTTTTTTCTGCGCCCAAAGTGTTACACCGGCAGCGCAAAAAAACAGCAGCAAGATGGTTATACTCTTGAATATTTGCTTCATTCTATTACCACAAAGTTTGAAAACAGGATTCCCGTCGTGGTGGTACCCGCACTATTTTTATATGAATAGCTGAACTGTATAATGTAAGTGCCTTTATGCTGTGGACTGCTCGCCGTGTGCGTACCGGCATAACTCGACCCCACCGCGACCAGATTGTATAACGCAGTATATCCGCCCAACGCCGTCGAGGTTTTGACCGCGGCAATATCGGTCGTTGATGGTGAACCCGATTTGTACAGCAACTGTGCGGCATTCGTGCCGTTGATTTTGAGGTTGTCCGAGGTTACGGGGTTACTCGTCTTGAGCTTCACGTCGTAAACGTCACCCCAAGTCAGTTTCGCCGTTGTCGAAGAAAGGCTCTCGCCGGTCAGCATGAGTCTGAAATCGCCGCTGTCAAAAATGCGATCGAGCGGGTTGGTATGCGTGAGCGGATATTCGGTCATCGTGCACGATGACAACATCGCCATGAGTAAGGCTGACAGTAATAGAACTCGCATTACCATTTTGGCCTCATCCGCTGCATCATGAACTTCTGGAAAAAGGAAATCTGCGGTTCATAATTCAACTTACCTTTGAAGTATTTCTGGTGCACCTGATAGAGTACGTCATCGGCGCGTTCGCGGTCTTCAAATGCATCCCAGACGGAATATGCCCATGTCAGCGCGCCGATGACATACATCGTGCGCGCGACTTCTTGGTGATTACGCAGCTCTTTATACCGCTGCTCGGCTTCTGCCGGTGTGGTCGCGCCGTTATACGCATCACGCGCACCGGGAATCATTGTCTCCCGTTTGTAGCCGTAACCAATCGACCCGTAAGTAATCAGCGCCATCGCCGTACCGGTGATATAGTTCTTATTGTAGAACTGTCCCCAACCTGAGAGCACTATCGAACGGATACAGGCGCCTTCGGCTGTTTTCATGATCTCTGTTGTAAAATAGTCGAGATCGAAAAAGCTCACCGTCACCGTGCAGTCCATCACTGCCACGTGAAAAGGTGAAAAATCCATTCCGTGATCCCACTTGGGCTCATTGCAACGCGCTTCGTCGATAACCTTGGCATTGACGTCGGCGATTAGCTGTTCGTTGGTCAACTGAAAGTCTTTCGATTCAGCCACAAAATGACGAAAGCTCGAAATCGAGCGTTCGAGCGCCTTGCGGTGTGCATCGGTTTTTGCATTTTGTATCGCAATCTCTTTCGAGCGGCCTTTACCGATCGCATCGCGCACGCGGACGTTTTTCTGTGTCGAGAAATATTCTTTGTCAAGACCGAGATCGACGGCATTCTTGGGCGGCGTCGCGGAGAGAACACCCGCGAGGCTTAAGGGCATCAGTAAACTTATGAGGTTTTGTATTTTCATTTTCGTATCCTCAATCGAAACTGAATGTAAAAAGCAGGAAGTCAAATTTGACCCCGCGCTCGGTCAGCGGTATATAATCGTAGTGCGTTTCGAAACGGTACGCCTGTCGCAGGTTCTCGAGCCCCTGCCTGCCCATATACCGCGACATCGCCGCTTCTGAAACGTTGAAGCTCCAGAAGATCAGTGCAGGGAGCTGAAAATTCAGTGCAGCAGTCGTCAGGTCAGAACTGTTGTTGGCATTTTTCACCGCCTGAATGAACATTACATACAAGGTCCAAAAGGCCGAACCGTAGAGAAT
>JAEUSA010000024.1 GCA_016788945.1 Leptospiraceae bacterium | reverse complement strand
TCGGGCGAGGTTGTCGGCCCGAGAAAAACGTCTGTACCGATCTGCATGTAGTGGCATTTTTCAGGATTTACTTTGCTCAGGTAGTCGCGCCGGCTGTAGATGCGGCCCCGAAACTGCAGAATCTTCTCACCTATTTTGAATTCTTTTTTTGCGAAAACGCCTTTTCCGAAGCGCGTAGGTCGAACCTCCAGAGGAGGTTCGCCAGCCGTTGGCTGGGCTGCGCCCGGAACCGTTGTGATAGTCATTGAATCCCCGACATGTAAAGTGTTGGTGTCGCCCTTCATAAACCAATCAATAGCACAACAAAAAAAATCATTTTTCGGTATCGCGCTGGCCGCGCGCGTTAAGTCTGCCTAAGGTCGATGCACAAGAGTGACGGCAAAGCGGCATGGCAAATTTACCAGTGGCGTGATTCGCGCGAGCGGATTCTCATAGGCGCGACGATTGCTTTTTCGCGCAAAGGCTTCTATGGTACCTCGGTGCGCGAGATCAGCCTCGAGGCGGGGCTCGAACAGCCGAGCATCTATCACCACTGGGGCAGCAAAGAGAATCTGTACTGGGCATGCCTGAGGGCCACGCACCTGTTTATGCTGCGTAACCTGCGGCGCCGGCTGAAAATACGCGCGACGCTGGCAGAAGAGGTGCGCGATATGTTCCGCGCGGTTTCTTGGTTTCAGAAAGAATATCCCGAATTTTTCGCGTTACTTTTTGCTTTGGTCTACTCATCACCCGCAGAAATCGGGGAGCGGTATACGACGCTGTACGGCGGGGACATTTTTGCCTTTGTGAAGCGCACTTTCGACCGGCATCCCCCGAAGACGGGCAGGCTCGAGAAATATTCGCTGACTGCGCATACGCTATACGCCTATATTCTTGCTTATTCGGGACGCCGCCCGGTGAATATTCACGTATCTTTTTATCAGGCGCTGCGCAAAGTCTACCGCGCGTTGTGACCGCTTAAGGCAAAAATCTTACGCCGATTCGGCTTCGACGGGAGTATCTTCGGAGGTTTCTTCGATAATATGGCGGCACTCCTGATTTTGGCAGGTAAGCGTGATGCCGGTTTTTCGCACCTTTTGTCCCATAATCGAATTGCATTTGGGGCAGGTGCGTTTTGCCGGCGTTTCGAGCATGGTAAATTCGCAGCCCGTGGTCGCATAGTTGGCGCAACCGAAAAATCCGCGGCCTTTTTTGCCTTTTTTCTTCACGACGCTGCCACCACAAAGCGGGCAAACGCCCAGCGGAATACTTTCTGAGAAACGGCAGCCGCCCTGAAAATTGCTGCAGCCAATGAAATAGCCATTCTTGCCAAGCTTCTGCATCAGTTTGTTGCCGCACTTCGGGCAATCGCGGTCGAGCGGAATGCGCACAAGATGAGTTTGGTCGGCAATTTCATTGCCTGCGCGTTCGACAGTGCCGTGGAATGCCGGATAAAATTCGCCCAGCATATTGCGCCAGTTGTTTTGCCCTTGCGCGATACTGTCGAGCTTCTCTTCCATGTTGGCGGTGAATTTGAGATCGACAATATCGGGAAAATGCGCCGCCATGATGTCGTTCACCACACGGCCAAGTTTGGTGGGTATCAGCTGGCGGCCTTTACGCTCGATATAGGCCCGCTTATCGAGTGTGCCGATCGTTGGTACATAGGTCGCGGGGCGGCCAATACCCGATTCTTCCATCGTCTTGATGAGCGAAGCTTCGGTATAGCGCGGAGGTGGTTGTGTAAACTTTTGCTGTTTCGCGAATTGTAGTATGCTCAGCGCGTCGCCTTCGTTAAAATGCGGCACATAGCCGACTTTTTCCTCACCTAACGGGTAGATCGCGCGAAAGCCGGGGAAAATCTGGCGCGAGCTTGAATAACGGAAAGTAAATTCGGTGTTTGCATCCTGTACTTCTAACGTAACCAATTCGTCGACGCCCGGCGCCATCTGCGAGGCGACGAAGCGCCGCCAGATCAGTGCATATAGCCGGTATTGATCACGGTCGAGATATTTCTCCACACTTTCCGGGGTGCGGGCGACATCGGTTGGTCTGATCGCTTCGTGCGCATCTTGAGTGTTCTCGGCTTTTTTGCTGTATTGGTTTGCTGACTCAGGCAGGTACGTCGCCTCAAAGTTAGCCGCGATATAACCGCGCGCCTGTTCAAGCCCTGTCGCGGAGATGCGCGTCGAGTCGGTACGCATGTAGGTAATAAGGCCCTGCGACCCTTCTTTGCCAAGTTCGACGCCTTCGTACAGACCCTGTGCGATCGACATCGTCTTCTGCGCGCGAAAGCCGAGGCGCGTCGAGGCATCTTGCTGCAGACGGCTGGTGATATAGGGTGCGAGCGGCTTGATGCGCCGCTCGGATGTCTTACGCGAATTGAGTTTGTACGCCGACGCCAATATTCTGCTCTCGAGCGCTTCGGCATCGGCCTTGTTCGTAACGCTGACCTTTTTGCCATTGATCTGCGCGAGGCGAAAGGCAGTCTCTTTGTCTTTTGCTTTAGCGTTCTGCGAAGAAAAGAAAGCGTCAAATTCCCAAAATTCTTCAGGGACAAATTTATCGATCTCGGTTTCGCGGTCGCAAAGTATCTTCAGCGCGGCCGACTGCACACGGCCTGCAGAAAAGCGTCGTGAACCGAACTTCTTTTGCAGTACGGGCGAGATCTCGTAGCCGACGAGGCGGTCTAAGATACGGCGCGCCTGCTGTGAGTCGACGCGTTGCATATCGATTGCACGCGGGTGTTCGACGGCCTTGAGTACGGCATCCTTGGTGATTTCATTAAACTCGATGC
>JAEUSA010000462.1 GCA_016788945.1 Leptospiraceae bacterium | reverse complement strand
AGGTCGAGGGATATCTGAGAAATCGCGGCGATTTTTTCGTACGCCGCTTCGATGCGAACTCGTATCTCTACATCAGCAAGGCGATGGATCTGTTCGATGTTTCTGAAGGGCGTCATCTGAGCGAAAAATTTCATGAACTCGACGCCAAACTGCTCGTGCTGGCGTTTAAGTCTGACTGGCTTTACCCCGCGCACCAGTCGCTCGAAATCGTATCAGCGTGCAAAATTTCCGGCGTACCGGTCACATATATAGAAATCGAAGCGAACTATGGCCATGATTCATTTCTTGTTGAAACAGAAAAACAGTCGCAGCTTGTGAGGCACTTCTTACTGCGCGTCGACGAGACCGCGATCTGAAAAATGGAAATCCCCATTCAGGAAATTCACACCGAACGCATCGACTATCGTATCATTTTGACACTGGTCGAGCGCAAGAGTCGCGTGCTCGACATGGGCTGCGGCGACGGCGAGTTGCTCTATTTGCTGAACAAAAACCTTGAAACACGCTCGCAGGGCATTGAGATCGACAACGATCAGATTATGCAATGCGTCGAGCGCGGCATCAACGTGCTGCTCGGCGACCTTGACAGCGGTCTCACCGACTTCAAAGACAACTCGTTCGATTATGTGATACTCAATAACGCGCTGCAAGAGCTGCGTTATCCCGACGATGTCATCAAAGACGCCCTGCGCGTCGGCCGCCGGTTGATTGTCGGTTTTCCGAATTTTGCCTATTACAAGGCGCGCCTGCAGTTTTTCTTTTCGGGGCGCACGCCGGTCACGCCGTCTCTGCCCTTTGCATGGTACGAGAGCCCGAACCTGCATCTGCTGACCGTGAGCGATTTCAAAGAATACTGCCGCAACCGCGGCTTCAAGATCGTCGAGCAACGTTTTGTGCGCAACCAGAAAGAGGTGAGCTTGAGACCCAACCTGCTGGCGCAGTGGGGAATTTTTCTCATCACGAGGTAATATGACCAGAATTGCGGCTTTATTTGCGCGGCACCCGCTCGCGATTTCATTGGGTTTGGCGTTTATCATACGATCTCTCGCTGCATGGCGTAACTACGGACCATTCGCCGTCGATGACTACCAAAATGTCATCGAACCCGCAATGCGTTACCTCGTACTCGGCACAAAGCCCGAGATTCCTTCATTGCGCTTCGAATTATTGCCCTATGCTTTTGCCTACTTTATGAAGCCGCTCTATCTGATCGGCATCAAAAGGGCAGACTATCTCGTGAGTTTTGCCTACGGAGTCATGGGGCTCATTTCGCTCACGCAAATCGTGGCGATGCACAGAATCGGTAGCCTGTTACTCAGCGACCGGTGGCGCAATGCCATGACGCTCTTTGCCGCAATTTGGGCAATCGCTCCCATCTTCACGAACAGTGCAGACATCGCTGGCCCATCATATATTCTCATGACGTTCGCGCTGTTGCACCTCGTGCGGGCTGTACCCGGAAAATTCGGCGTCGCTCTGCAGAGCAACAAGACTGCGTTTCTACTGACCGGCTTCTTCCTCTCGGCGGCGATTTTTTTCCGCTTCTCGCTCGCGCCGTTATACTTTGCGCTCGCCGTCTGGTTAATCGTCGTCGTCAACCGTGATGACAAACTCACTGCACTGATACGCTTTGCCGCCGGTGGGCTCATTACCGCAGTGATCATGGTACTCGTCGAAATTGCCAACGGCAAAATGCCTTTTTCCACCGCGCTCGAATTCATCCGTTACAATTTCGGCGCGCATATTCAGACGCAGAGTTATGGCAACATGCCGTGGCACATGTACCTACTGATCTTTCTGCTCTTCCCGTTGCCCGTGCTGTCTTTCTTCTTCTGGTATCCGATGTTCAAGGCTGCGCGGCGCTTTTCCGGTTTTACGACGTTGTTCCTGACATTTCTGATTTCCCATTCGCTGATCGCCTTCAAACTCGAGCGTTATGTCATACCGGTGCTGCCGATTATGATCATCTATCTGTTTTGCGGATTACAGAATTTCGCAGATCGGCGTCCGGTTTTGTGGGCCTACCGAATACTCATCGCATTGAACATTGTCATGATTCTTCCTGTCGCGCTGACGATGCAGCAGCGCGCCGGTGTCGATGGCGCGATCAACGCCGGTAAGCTTCGCGGCGAAGTGATTGCTTATAAGATTGATCCCTGGCGCTGGACTTATTTCGGCCTTAAACAGAAACCTCCGGCATTTCCCGATACGCTACAAGAACTGATTGCGACCGCAGGCCGCGGCCAGATGAAAGATTTTTCCGTTTTTCGTTTTCTTTATTTTACCCGCGAAGAAATCAGCACTCTGCGTGCTGCAGGCATTGAATGCACCCTGAAGCAAGTATTCAGACCTGACTTTCTTGAGCGTGTCTCCATCAAGCTCAACCCGGCAATGAATGGCCGGCGCGACGATACGGCAATTTATAGCTGTACTTCCGGGCAATTAAAGCCCTGATAGTATGTCGGTATTTTTTCGGGCTAAATCCGCAGGACGCGCGCAATAAACTTGACGTAGCAATGGGGTTTACTCTTACGAGACTTGGGAATGGACTCCGGCGAACTGGAAGCTCTCAGACGCGAAAATGCGTCGCTTCGACAGACCCTACGCGGTTATGAGACCGTGGTAAGGCTGAACGACGAAGAAATCAGCCAATTAGAACAGATGGTCGCGATGTATGAGCGCATCGCCGAGTACAGCCGCATTGAATTGCTGCAGATACGCGAAGAGCAGAAGGCCACGGAAAAACTTTCGGGGCTGACACGCGACGAACTCATCAGCGCGAAAAAAACCATGGAAGCGTCGGAGAATGTATCACAGATGAGCCGCGATGAATTACTCGAAGCGATGACGCGCATTAAAGAACTCGAAATCGAGAACAAACGCCTGAAAGAACAGCGCATTGCCGCCGGCGAAAAGTTAAACAACTGAAATGGATGACCTGATCAGCATACTGCTCCTGGGCGGTATAGCCGGGGTCATTGGCATCTTTGCCTATTATGTCGTTCGCACATACCTCGTCCCCAAACGGGTTGAAGAACTCGCCGAAATGATCCGTCAGGGGCATGTCGGGCCAGCGATCAGCAAGCTGACAAAAATGATCGAAGAAAACGAGCGCGACCCCTATCTGCACTTTCTGCTTGGCGAAGCCCACGCAAAACAAAATGACCTGCAAGCGGCTGCGGCCGAATACCGCCAGACCATCAAGATCAGCAAATGGAGTCCGCAGGTAAAAGAAGCAATCGTCCGTTCGCGCCTCGCGAAGATATATATGCAGAACCGCAATTTCGATGAGGCAAAGAAAGAATACCTGATTCTCACCCGCCTCGACGGAAACAACAATGAAAATTTTTATCAGGTCGGCATTCTATTCGAGACTGCAGGTCTCAACGATAAGGCCCTGCCCTACTTTAAACAATCCGCCAAGTTGAAGCCTAACCATGCAGATTCATATCACCACATCGGCTCGATCGAATACAACATGGGAAACCTCAACGACGCAAAACTTGCGTTAACTGAAGCGGTTAAACTCAATGGCAACCTGCACAGTGCACATTACTATCTCGGCATGTGCCTCAAGAACCAGAAAGATTATGATTGGGCGATCAAAGAATTTGAACTCGCGAGCAAAGATGAGAACCTGAAAGGGCGTGCGTTGCTTGCGAAGGGGCTCAGTCTTATGGAGAAGGGCCAGTTACCCACCGCACAGGTTGAACTCGAAAAAGGACTACTCACGGCCCCCAAAGGTTCAGACCTTGAACTGAACCTGCGCTACGCTATCGCCGCGTGCGCCGAACGTAAACGCGATTTTCACACGGCAATTTCCAACTGGGAAAGAATCATCGATGTCAATTCGAAATTCCGCGATGTGAACGAAAAGCTCAAGGCTTACGAAGAATTCCGTACCGACGATACGATCAAAGACTTTATGATCGCTCCGCCGGGAAAATTTGAGGCGCAGACGCGCGCAATTGTCGAGGCGTTGACCTTTAAGGTAGTAGATCTCAACGTCGTCGATGATTCAGAAGTTCATATTCTCGCGACCGAAGAAGAAGGCAACCGCCGCAACAGTAAGAAATCCAATCGCCTTATTTATATTTTGCGCACGACAGAGATGGTTCCCGAGCGCGTTATTCGCCAGCTGCACGAAGAGATGCGCAGCCGCGGCGCCAACAAAGGTGCCTGCATCAGCACTTCTGAATTTTCCAGCCAGGCGCATGCCTTTATTCAATCACGCCCGATCGAACTCTATGACCGTAAGCAGCTGATAGCACTGCTACGCGCAATCTGACCGTGGCCACGACGCGCCCGCAGGCCGAAGAAAATTTCTCCGAATACCTGCTCAGTGCAGATACAGAAGAAATCGCTGCTTTGCAGACCCTGCCGTGGCAGGCAGAGGTACTTCCCGGGGAAAGTGTGCAGGCACATTTCACAGGCCCGGTTATTACCTACCTTGGCGGAGCCATGCCGTTTGTGGAAACGGCGCGGAATACCGCCCGGCAGTTCGCCGAAGGTACGCAGCATCTAAAAAGCGACGTATTAGCGCAGTTTCTGCTGCAAAACCGGGCACTGTTCAGAGGTTATCTCGCGGCGGCGGCAAAAAATAAACGCGAAATTATCGGCGACTACGAACCGGCATACGTCGCACAGGTAACCACGGACATTCCGGGAATGGAAGCGGCGAATTTCGCGTTTTTCCTTTCGGCGCAGCTGCGCAACGGACGCGGCGGAAAAACCGTTCTCGTCGACGCCGATCCGCAAAATCAGTTCGTTTTTCCCCTGTTGTCGCTGGCCGACCAGCCGGCCGTTCTTACCGAAAATCTGCAGAAACCGTCGACCTTCCAGGCAGACCTCGGCAAGGCCATAGTCAAACTGGATGCCGCGCTCAGTTATTTGAACCTGCAGGCGTCAAGTCTGCGACCATTCAGCGATAACGAACTTTCGCGTATTGTATGTTTTCTCGACGGTGAATTCGATAACATTGTCATATATTCGGGTAAACACCGCAGCGCATGGCTGTCGAAGAACGCACACATTACCTTTGCGGTGTGTGAAGCAAATTTCACCGCCGAGGCAGCGGCGCTCTCAGCGCATCGACAGGGCGCGCATACTGTGCTGCTGGCTAAGGGCAAAGAACACTATTTCCCGTGCCTAACCAGCGAGTTTGGTACAATCGCGCCGCTCGATTTTTGGATCAACAAGCAGCCGGGCCTCAATGCGATCACCACGTTCGTGCGCAATATTACGACGACTGACCGCCTATCGGTGGGCGGATCAACCACACTCGCAGGTTACCTACCCTGTTACACCGGTATCAATCTTTATTTGCGTTATGCGGGCGGTGAGGAAAAAGACGCCGAAAAGGTGCTGACGACACTACAGAACCGGCTGCGCGCCTATTACCCACGAACAGCATTTTTCAGCACGCGATCAGTCTTTCGCGCGATGGCGCAGTTGCCCAAGAATGCCGCGACGACACTCATGGAAGTCGGAGACAATGTGCAGATGGTGAGCCTTTTACAATCGAGTGAATTGCGGGCCGCAGCCGTGTTTCCCGCCGGCATACTGCGCCCCCTCAAAACAGGTTCGGTACGTATTTCGGCGGTCAGCGCCGACGGCCTGATCCGATTTCGTGAACTCGCCCCGCGCGCAGGTATCAGCCGCATGATTCAGGCGCCGCGTTACCGGTTAAAACATCCCAACGCGCTGGGCGCGATCATGGAGCAGGTGCAGGCATGAGCGGCAGGCGATGTATTTCAGAAATAGCCTTCGCGACTGTAGTGCTTTCGCTCATTCTGCACTGTGGTAAGCCACCCACATTTTCTCAACAGGGATATTTTTTCATCGGCAAGAGTGACGAGGCCATGGCACAGCGGGAAAACCCCGAAATTCTGCGCGCCGTAGAAGGCATTATCACCGCCATTGTCGAAAAGAAACCCGAGGCCTTGCTGACTTATGTGCACCCCGGTGAAGGCGCGATCATCGACGCCAAGGCATTTGTCTCTTATGCGCAGGTGGCCTCGGCTCTGCACGAACCGCAATCTCAGCTCTACCGAGTGTTGTGGGATGACAAATACTGGAAAGAAACTGCACCGTCGGACAATATCCGCAGTTATCGCAAGACCTTTCTCTCCGCAGGGGAAATCCGCCTTGGTTTGTTCTATTATTCGGACAGCGAATGCGAGGTTCGACTCGATTTTAAAGACCGCCCACCGATGGGCATTATGGCGAACCTCATTTTACGCAAGCGCAATGGTCGTTGGTACCTGATGAATTTCTTCTGATGCGCGGGGTAAGATTTACTCGCGCGTCAGCAAAAAGTAGAAATTATCACCGTCGCCCGCAGGCCCTTTGAAACCCCCGATGCCGAGGGCATGCTCGTCGTCAATGACCTTCACTTCATCGTATAGAATATCGCGCACAGGCCCGGGCAAGTTTGCTGATTCGTAGTTTAGCGTCACGCATTGTGTGTTGCGCCAGCGCGATGCTTCAGCGCGCATGACAAAGTTGCCGGCTGCCAGCGCAGGATTAAAAAAATACCAGATGCCGCTATTGCTGTCGGAAAAGGTGATACCGAATGGTGTGACTTCAAACATCAGCCACTGCGAAATAAGATTGAACGGTTTATAGGTACCGGCATTCTCAATGCGCGCAAGCCAAGTTCCCCGATAGTTACCCGTTGCCGGCAGCCGCGCGGGCCCGGCGGAACAAAATATGCTGTCGAGCTCTGCCGCGCTCTTCGCTTTAAAATCCGCTATCAGCAGTCTGGCGCTATTTGTCATAAATAAAGAAACCGCGACCCGATTTTTGCCCGAGGTGGCCCGCCTCGACTTTTTTTCTGAGCAGCATGCAGGGGCGGTATTTTGAATCTTGATAGCTGTCATAGAGTGTCTGTGTGACCGCGAAGACGACGTCGAGGCCGATAAAGTCGGCGAGCGCCAGCGGCCCCATCGGAAAGTTGTAGCCGAGTTTCATCGACGTATCAATGTCTTCAGCCGACATCAGCCCCTCTTGCAGTGCAAAGATCGCCTCGTTGATGAGAACAATACCGAGCCGCGAAGTGATAAAACCCGGCGCGTCTTTGCAGATGACGGGCGTCTTGTCGAGATTAGCCGCTACGTCGCGCGCGAGACTGATTGCCGAAGGTTCGGTCGCTTCGGTGGTCACAATCTCGAGCAGTTTCATGATGCGCGGCGGATTAAAAAAATGCAGGCCGATAACACGGCCCTGGCGTTTGGGATTCACCGCGGTCGACAACGTCGTAATCGAAAGCGATGAGGTATTGCTGGCGAAGAGTGAATGGTCGTGCGCGCGCAGATCGAATTCGCTAAAAATCTTCTTCTTCAGTTCGAGGTTTTCGGTAATTGCTTCGATCATCAGATCATAGTGCAGCTGCGCCTTACCGAACCCGCCGAGTATGTTGAGTCGGCCGGTAATGTCGACCGGAATCTTGCCGGCTTTCTCGTCGCGCTCTTTATCTTTTGCTGCCCATTTTTCAAAGTGGTCGGCAGCGGCAATGCGCACCTTTTCATTGGTATCCATTACATCGACCTGCGCATTGGGATAAGCACGCGCAAAGATGTAACCAATGCCGGCCCCCATCGCACCGCCGCCGGCGATGAGTATTTTCTGCAACGGGCCGTTTTCTGCCGACGTTTGCGTCCCCTGTGAAGCCATGAGACAGTCGGAAAGTTCGAGTTGGGGCGACAATCTGAACGCCGTGCGCACGGAGAGCTGTTACTAATGTTTCACGCGGCCCGCACTGCTACTCGGCAACTGACCTGTGAAATGGAGTCTTTGAGAGGCGTTCTCAGCGAAGAGCGCGTGCCAAAGCCTGCAGAAGGTGGGTTTTTCGACTCACTTTAAAGAATTCTGCTGCAACACGTTCTGGCAGAAACTTTTTCGGTGCAGGCGTGAGAGACCAAGCTTGACGATTGCGGCTCTATGCAGTTCTGTACCGTAGCCCGCGTGCTGCGCAAGGCCATAACCCGGAAACCGGCTGTCGGCGCGCGCAATCATTTGGTCACGCGCCACTTTGGCGAGAATAGAGGC
>JAEUSA010000355.1 GCA_016788945.1 Leptospiraceae bacterium | reverse complement strand
GAACCAGATGTTCTTGTGTAACCAACCTCAGGCGTATGCCTATAACAAGACTACTGAGCTGTTCGATCCGAGACCGCGCATCTCCAATGCGATGTTGAACATGGTCGATGCGTCGCCAATGGCGGTGATTGTTGGTCAAGTTACCAATACGCAGAAGACCGTGCGGATCATGAACGGTCTGCGCCGCAGCAATACGCTTATTGGCGCTGTGAATCTGATGCCAGGGGAAGTGTCGCGCGACCTCGTCAATTATACGGATATTGCGGCGATCTATCGCGCTTTCGTATATATGGCCAATAACCTTGAACCCGATGAGGATATGGGTGCCATAGCATTTTCTGTTATGATTCACTTTGGTACTGGCGTGGGCAACGGGGGTGGTCAACGTTCGGGCACCTGCCGTAACTATTCAGGCATCGGTCCGAAACGCCTTGCCGGCGTCATGAACGTAGAAACAGGTGCTTACCTTGAGGGTATCATAAATATGTTCGGTTGGCGCGTTTCTACACCGGCGCTTGTGTGCGCGTTTGGTACCACGAATACTGGCACGCCACAATCATTACCCAATGCGTACCCCAATGCACCGTCGCCGGCTGCGGCGTCGCAGAGTTTTTGGCGTGAAGAATGGGTGAAGGCTACGGATCCGGGCACGGGCAACAACCGCGGCGATGGAGCGGGTCAGACTGGCGCAACCCTTTACACATACGATGTCAATAGTGCAGCCGATTGTGCGGCTAACACGTACTTTCCGGAGACCTCGGGCGGGGGTATTTGGCCAGTTACGTATAATCCGAATACCGATAGCGTCATTTGGAACGGCCTCAGCACCTTGGTGGGAGACGTTCCACCCGGTATTGCGGGAGTTTGGGATGTCATCAAAGGGAATGGTATTATCGGTTGGCTGATCGGTTCAACAGGTTATATTGGCGTGACACCGGTTGCCACCGGCAATGGTGTGCCCGGTACTATTGGTTGTACTCCGGGTGGGAACAACGGCGACCAATGGTCGTGTGTCAAACCGCGCGATTCGAGTGGCGCTAATCAGGGCATTCCCTACTACCGGTGGGGTAACCGCTGCTCGAAACAGACTATTATTTCCGGTGTAGATTGCCGGGCTAGTGCGGCGAATTGTGAAGGTGCAACCTGTCAGGGGCGGTGGAGTCCGGACAAGAACTATGGTTCTTGCCGCAACTGGTCAGGTGGTATTTCGAATCCTCCCAAGCCGGGGACGCCGACCATGACAAAGTACTGATGAGACTTCTCTCCACCGAGTAGTAAAGCGGAGCGGGTTCAGTTTCATTGGTACGAAGCTGAGCACCTTGCTTGACAAAGGGCAATAAGAAATTTTGATGGGGCCAGTCGTGCGAGAAGGCCAGCCTATTTTCCGTCTTGCGCTATTCGCATTTTTTTCCGGAACCCTATCCTGTAAAAAACCCAGCGATCCCAGGACGGAGCCGCTGCGTATTCTCCTGCAGGAAGTCACAGTGGCATTTGCCGAAATGCATAATAGGATCAAAAGGACTCAAACGGACGACGAATTGATAGTCGTACTATCAGAATACACTGCGAAAATAAATGGATTCACTAAGCGCAAGGAGGAGATACTCGGCCCGAACGTGGTTCTAACGCCGGATGAACTGCGTCAATTCCGTGGAGCTTTGCAACCAGAAGTTGATAGGTTCCGCAGCGAAGCCATAGCCCTTCGGGCTACAATAATAGACTTGAAATGGCACGAAAAAACATCTGAGAAAAATAGAAAGTTTGCGGGTGCCGTCCGTGATTTTTTCAAAGCATTGACTTATCTTTCCAAAAATACCCGATGAAAAATCCAATTCTTGCGGCTCTGCGGTTTGCCGATAGCCAGAAGGGTCGGCCGCTTTCAATCTTACCGTTCCTCATAATCGCCATATTCGTTGGTTTCGTAAGATGCTTGGAGGAGGCTTTCTTTTTCAACGGAAAAATTGCCTTTGAAATCGTTATTGGGTTTTCTTTTTTCTACTTAACATTGTCATTGTGTCTTATTGCAGGCTTGGCGTTGATTAACAATTTCCAGAACCTGCGTTTAGCGAACGGTGTACTCCCCGGAATTTTCCTAGGTATGTTTCCGCCGATCATTGATTTTGTTTTTTCTAACTCTGAACAGCCTATTCGCTATTCATATTATCAAGTGCAAAGCCTTGGCTATGTGCCTTGGCTTTTTTACGATCCAATTCTCGGCTTTCCGCTTGGCGAATGCTCGACTGTCTGGCTCGCTATTTTGTTTGCTGCAATTTATGCGTTCAGGATAACGAGATCACCTATCCGCGCATTCTTTTCAGGGATCTGGGCGTATGCGATAATATTTGCGTTATTGGTGGTCGTTCCAGCTTTAACGGCAGGACAAAACAAATTCAGTCTCACTGAACCAAGCAGACTCTCTGCGTATCAGTCTAAGATTGCTCAGATTTCGACATACGACATAGTTACAGTGCAGGCCTTCATTGCAAGTGCGGCCGTATTGTTCTTGCAGCCTCGATTTCTGCTGGAATGTTTCGCGAAAATACTGCATATTATTCCATTTGCTCTGTTAACAGCTTTGGGTGGTTTGCTCATATCCCCTCTCTCTCAACGCGCAATCACGTGTGTCGGTCTGACTGCTTATACGTTCATGCACTGGCTGTTGATCAATAATTATGCAGATCGAGTTGCGGACATGGAAGTTGGCAGAAGGACGTACGCTACAAAATTTGCTTCGGATGCATCGGTGGCAACGATAATGGGGTTTTCTCTATGGTATGGGTATAATGGACGCATGGAAGGTTTCTGCTACGGTATGATAGTGCTGCTCACATTGGCCTACTCTTCTGAAACTATGCGGGCGAAGCGCCATTTTTTTTCTGCGATGAAAATCGAGAGCGCTTGGGCCTTTTTCAGCATTTTGGCAGGCGTCCTCGCATTTCCTCAGTCTGCTTTTCGGCCGCCCGTTTTGATGACAGTAGTTGTCATCTCCGCCGGCTTTGGGGTCGTAAGTTTGTGGAGGGATTACAAGGATATTGATGCAGACGAAAAGGCCGGTTTCAAAACCTTATATATAATATTGTTGCGGATGACCAACAATTTGAGCAGAGTGCGCGTGATCGTCAATTGGATCATTATTCCGCTACTTGTTCTTCCGTTGATTGTTGTATGGCCGCTGACCCTACCACTTGGTGCAAAATTGCTCACCTCGTTAAGCCTCATTTTCTTAGTTTTCTTAGTGCATTTTGATAAGATGTTGAAGACTTTTAATCCTGTGCTTTTTTGCCTGAACGTCTATCTGCTTGGATTAGTATGGGCAATGGACTCCTTGATCGATCAAGGAAAATGGATATTTTAGTTCTTTTTTGGGCAGCCCGGTTCCTTGATGTTTTCATCCGCGGTCGAAAGCGGGCTTGTTGGCTCGAAACTATGCGACCGTCAATATCGGACAAATCAATTCCATTCAAAGTCAACATTGCGCAGCTACGGTACCCTCGGTACCAGTGAGGCTGAATCTAAAATGCCATCTTTGTGCGGATGAGAGATGCTCGGTGTATCAACTCGGGGAAATAGGGAATTAGTGGTTTCAGTATCCTCTCTGCGGATTCGCCATCGCCGTCAAAAAGTGCGGCTTCAGCGAAAAGCCATCGTGATGTAGCCGGATCGACGCCATCAAATCGTTCAGTTTCGGCTTGGTGCAAATACTGCTCGCGCGTAAAGTTCATGCGCATATACAGGACACGCCCCTGCAGATTATGTGGCCGCATCTTCAGTAATATGCCGCTGAGGAAAAGGGCCGCGCCGCGATTTCCTTGTTTTAGCTGGCTTATCGCGAGACAATATGCAGGGTTGCCCTGAATCAGATAGTTTGCTGGAAAATCCACAGCAGATTCTACTAAAGGGTTGAGGATAATCGCTTTTTGGCTTGAAAAACAGTCTTGTAGTGCCTCAGTCATAATCGCTGCGTTAGTTTCGCTGGCCTTATGAAAAAAAGGACCGTGAAGGTTTTCTATTCCGTCTGTCTGTGCTTCGGATCGGCCATATGTGATTTTGTTACCAATAGCGGCTTCTGCAGTACCTGAGCCTATAGCGGCCAAACTTAACAGGGCGGCAACGATCGT
>JAEUSA010000354.1 GCA_016788945.1 Leptospiraceae bacterium | reverse complement strand
TCAAAGAATACTGCGAAAACTTCGTGAAGCAGAATCTCTAAATGGCAGGCAAGCGACTTTCTTTTCTCGACCGCTACCTCACGCTGTGGATTTTCCTCGCGATGGGTATCGGCGTCGGTATCGGTTACTTTTTCCCCGATGCTCCCAAAGCGCTGGGAGCTTTTCAGAGCGGTTCGACAAACTACCTGATTGCGGTGGGCCTCATTCTCATGATGTACCCACCGCTTGCAAAAGTAAAGACCGAAAAACTCTCTGAAGTATTCCGGAACCGCAAGGTGCTCGCGCTCTCGCTGGTGCAGAACTGGTTGATCGGGCCGATACTCATGTTCGCGCTCGCGGTCCTATTCTTGCCCGACAAACCCGAATACATGACGGGGCTGATCCTCATTGGCATTGCCCGTTGCATCGCGATGGTGATTGTGTGGAACGATCTCGCGCGCGGCGATAACGAATACGTTGCGGGCCTCGTCGCCTTCAACAGCGTCTTCCAGATTCTTTTCTACAGCGTTTATGCATATGTGTTCGTGACCGTACTGCCGCCGCTCTTTGGCCTCAAGGCAGTCTCTGTCGACATCACCATGAAACAAATTGCGGAGAGCGTACTCATCTACCTCGGCATTCCATTTGCGGCCGGCGTCGCAAGCCGCAAGGTTATGATTCGCCTCAAGGGTAAAGAATGGTTTGAACAGGTATACCTGCCGAAGGTAAGCCCGGTAACACTCGTGGCACTGCTTTTCACGATCGTCGTCATGTTCAGCTACAAGGGCGAACTGATTGTGCGCATTCCGGCGGATGTTTTGCGTATCGCGCTGCCGCTCTTGCTCTATTTCGGCATCATGTTCTTCAGCGCATTTTTCCTGGCGCGCCGTGCAGAGGTGGACTATGAAAAATCGGTCTCGCTGGCGTTCACGGCGGCCGGTAACAATTTTGAACTTGGTATCGCGGTGGCAATCGCGGTCTTTGGCATCCACTCGGGTGCCGCGTTTGCTGCAGTGATCGGTCCGCTGATCGAGGTGCCGGCACTGATTCTGCTGGTGGGTTTCGCGCTGCGCTACCGGCGGCGACTTGCAGCTTGAATTATTGTGGGCGTTTAATCGTATTTTTACGATAATTGAAGTATGATCAGCAAAAGCGTCGAATTCAGCCGCGATGAGCAGCAAATCGCCTCGATGGCGAAGGCCCTTGCACACCCCGCGCGTATTGCGATTCTGAAATTACTGGCAGCAAAGCAAGATTGCATGTGTGGCGATATCGTCGAAGAATTACCGCTGGCGCAATCGACCGTGTCGCAGCACCTCAAGCAACTCAAAGACACTGGCCTGATTAAAGGCGAAATCGACGGGCCAAAAGTCTGTTATTGCATCGACTATCGGGCTCTGGCAAAATTCAAATCGGATCTCGATGAAGTCTTTGCCGAGATTGAGACCATGCGTGAGGAGAGCGGATGTTGCTGAAACCCGCGGCAATAAATTTACGGCAGGCGAACGCCGCAGATGCAGACGCCATCAAGTTGCTTCTCGCTGCCAACGGCCTACCGACCGATGACCTTCATGACACCATGCTGGCAAATTTCCTCGTTGCGATCGATGACAATGGTATTATCGGGGTTATCGGCGCAGAGGTTCTTGGCGAAAATGCTCTGTTGCGGTCGCTTTGTACCCGCAAAGAACTGCGGCAGCAGGGAGTTGGTCGTGCGCTAACTATGGCGTTAATTCAAAAGCTCACGGATCAAGGTGTTCGGCACGTCTTTTTGCTCACCGAAAGCGCCGAAAACTTTTTCGCGCGTCACGGCTTCTCGCGGGTAGAGCGGGCTGATGTACCCGCTGAAATTGCAGAAACGGAACAGTTTCGCAACCTTTGTCCTGCGTCGGCAGTTTGTATGCAGAGGGAACTAAAATGAAAATACCGTTCTTTGACGCCAACTATCTCAACGAACATTGCCACTGTAAGACTTTGGATAAACAAAAGATTGAATATCCGCAGTATTTTAGTGAACAACCGCACTTTGTTTCTAAGGCTGATTTAGACAAGATCAGGAAATTCGTCACAGCTTATGAAAATGCGCTAACTACCCCTGCGGTTGCTTCGCAACTACTTGTAGGTCGACCACTTCCCGTGGAGAAAGGCATTTTCTCTTCATACGACTTTCATATGAGTGCTGAAGGACCACAGCTTATTGAAATCAATACCAATGCCGCCGGTGCGGTACTCGGGCTCGATGCCACACGAGATCTGGTGAATTGCTGCAATGGCGCCCCGCAGTTCATGCCGATCAGGCCTTTCCGGTTTGATGCCGCGCAAATGGTATCCATGTTCCGGCGGGAGTTTAGTCGGCGTTTTCCGGAGCGTGAGCTGAAAACAGTAGCGATTGTCGATGAAGGCCCCGAGCAGCAGTTTTTCTACCCAGAATTTCTACTCACTCAGAATTTGCTGATGCGCCATGGAATTGAAGCCATCATTATACCACCGGAAAAAATAGAAATAAGGGATACCGGTGTCTACGCGGGTGACATCCGCCTGGATTTTATCTATAACCGGCTGACGGATTTTGAGCTAAAGGCAGCGCAAAATGCGGCCATAAGCCGCGCGTATGAAGAAGGTTTGGCAACTGTGAGCCCGAACCCTGCCGTGCATGCACTGTATGCGCGCAAGTCGAACCTCGCCGCGTTTTGGTCGTCAGAGTTCGATGCTGTGGCGAACGTAGACCAAATTCGGCGCCATATTCCGGAGACTGTCATAGTTAGCGCAGCCAATCGCGAGGAACTTTGGAAACAAAGAAAACAATGGTTTTTTAAGCCGATTGATGGTTACGGTGGAAAGGCGGTATACCGCGGTGATAAGCTCACGGGCCGAGTATGGGCCGAAATCGCGGCAGGTTCATACATAGCGCAAAAATATGTGCCGGCACGTATGCGTCAGCTTAAAGCGGATTTATCTCTCAAATACGATTTACGCGTGTATAATTACGGTGACGAGATTCTTGGCATGATGGCACGCTATTACCAGGGACAAACAACCAATTTCCGTACGGAAAACGGAGGGTTGGCGAGCGTTATGGTGGCGGCTTAATTAAGTCGCTGCCGCGTACTCATCTGGATTTTTTGGCTTGATAAGTTTGAACCTAAGTTCTTCTTGAACGATACCTGCTCTCCCGTTCCAAATTATTGCTTTGAAGCCATAGTTAGCGCGCAATCTGGGGACTTTTGCACGACGAGCCGGCTTGAGCCAGAATCGAATAAGATTATGAATCAACGATGAAACACTTATCCTCAGTGCACTTGCCGTGCAATGAAGTGCATCATACTCGTCTGGCAAAAGCCTGATATTAATTATTACATACAAACCTTTAGTGCGATTGTAAGTCCGAGTTACCCCTCGGCAGGGCGGCTGCCGCATTTGTGTTTGTAAAAACCGACCGACAAAATCTATGATCAGCTTACGGTTCCGTCGCCACGCTCTCGCTGTCTTGCGCGGCAAACTAATGCTTGTGCCAAGTCTTCGCCGTTCCATAAGCCCTCTATTATTAGAATACCAGAAAAAGGCGTTTTTTTCTCACGTTACGGAAAAAAAGTTTAATACCGTTTTTTTGGGAAAAGGTATTCTCTAAGAAAAGAAATTGACCGCCAGGACAATTCACACTGCGCTAACTATTATGCTATTTTTTGCAGTATTATTTCTCGTCTGCGGGGCTTGGCTGGTCATTGTTTCCGGCAGGCTTTCGGGCAAGGCCATTGAAATGGAAAACTTCCTTGTCGAAGCCTCGCTGACACGCATTCTGAAATACATCTTCACGCACAATCCGTTTACAGGCTACAAAAAAGACATTCGCATATTGTTATTTGGCGTATTGGGATTAATACTGATGTTGGCCGGCGTGGCTACCGCCGCCTATTTTCTAATGACCGTTTCAGCGCCGGAACCTCGGTAGTCAGATATATCGGTTTTGCCTCTACCTTTTGCAGTTACCAAAACTCTGCCGATTTCACGCAGCAGACTCTGCTCATCGAATGGTTTAGATACCCAGCCTGAAATGCCAGCAGCGCTGGCGTTTTCATATTCTTCACGGTAACTGGAGGCACTGAGCGCGATAATAGGCGTTTTACTATTTTTGCCGCCCGACGTGATAATCTCGCGGCTGGCCTCGAAGCCATCCATATCAGGCATTTGGATATCAGTAATAATGAGATCCCAATCGTTTTGTTGCGCTCGCTCTACCAATGATTTGCCATCAGCGACGCAATCGCATATAATACCATGAGTCTCAAGCAGACGTTGCAGCAGAATCGCGTTCACTTCATCGTCTTCTGCGATCAGTATCTTTTTTCCGGAAAGATTTATTTGAGAAAATTGTCGTGCAGGTTCTTGTTCGCCCACAGCTTGTTGTTTTGCCGGTATGATGAAAGAAAATTCGCTGCCCTGCTTACTCGTTGAAACAAGACTGACTTTGCCGCCAAGGCGCTCAGCAATAGCGGCACAGACCGAAAGGCCTAAGCCAATGCCACGCGCCTGTCGCCTCGCTTCTGCGGCGCGCACAAATGGTTTAAACAGTTGGTCCTGAATATCTTTTTCGATGCCAGATCCGGTATCGCGTACGGTAAAGACAAGATTTGTACCATCGAAACTTGCAAAAAGTTTTACCGAGCCTTTGTTTGTGTACTTACAGGCATTCGAAATCAGATTCAATAGTACTTGTAGAATACGCTCTCTGTCACTTGTCGCCTGATGTGGCAGATTTTCGTCCGCGGAAACGGTGAATTGCAGATGGTTCGGCTCGGCAAGGCGCATGCCCTGCTTTTCGATTTCTGCCAAAAGCTGCTGCAGGTCAAATTCATTGCTGAGAATGGAAATGGTATTCGCTTCGTCGGCCTGCAGAGTCAAAATGTCGTCGATCTGCCGCAGCAGCGAATAGGCAGACGATTCGATCAAGCGCATGATGTCGACCGCGTCGGCGGGCATATCTTTGCGGCGCAACAATCGCGTGCCGGCAATGACAGAGGTCAGCGGTGTTCGTAATTCATGCGACATGGCGGCCACAAAGTTTGAGCGCGCAGAGAGTGCTGCATGCGCCTTATTGCGTTGTTCCCGCAATTCTTCAGTCAATGCGACGAGTTCACTGTTTTTTTCCTGCAGTAGCAACTGTTCCTGTTGAAACTGGCGGCGCAGAATGCTGATAAACATTGCCTGAAAGATAAGAGTCGCGGTCGCGCCGATAATAAGGTCTGCTGTTTGTGCATGGATACTGGGATAAGGTTCTATCGATTGCGGATACCGCATCTGCAGCACGATCAAAACGACTACGATGCCTAAGATGGCGATGACGATGTAGCCGTGGCTGCGGTAGTCGCGAATCGCCAGCAGCCAGCTCAGGGTGAGATAGAAAACATACGGTGCAGAACCGTATATGCCCTGCGACGTAATCCAGCCGGCTACACCCAAGAGTATTCCCAGCCCTGCAGGTATCGACACGGCCCATTGCAGTTTGCGCATGCGCGGCAAAAACCAGCGCAGCCAAGCCAGCAATGGTAGGCCGGCAATACAGAGTAAGGTCATGATGATGGGCTGGTCGGTGAGTATGTTGACAATCACCGCCGTGAGAGTCAATACGAGCGCGCTGCTGGTGACGAGAATTATCTGCCGGTGTTCATACGATAACGAGCGTTCTCCCAAAAAGAATTTCGTTAATGCTGCGAACACTTTTGCCATGGCGCTAATGACACTGGCCAGCAGAGGACGATTTTGCCGTTTTCAGATCGGGTGTTAGCACGAGAGACCACACAAAAGGGGCGGCGCCTTCGCATGCCAAAGGTATGCCGTTCACATTGAGGGGTGATGACCAAGACTCGGCTTCAATGCCAATGGCGCCTTCGAAATAGGCAATCCTCTTCAACGCGACAGAGTTTGTTTTGCCGTCTTTCTTTTTCGCGATAATGTATGTACCTGTAACCGGCTCACCGTCGGCTTTACGCAGCTTCAGCACCACAAGCACCTTTGGACCTCCGCCTTTGCCATAAGATGAAATCCAACCGGTTTTCGTGAAGCGTGCAAAAGCGCCGGCACCCTGCGAACCGCCGTCGGCGCTGAAGGCAATGTAGAGATGTTCTGCGTCGGCCGTCGCGGTTACCGCACGGGCATCGACGGCCGATGTATCGTAGTCCTGACGGCAAAATACCTGCTGGCCGTCTTTGACGAAAGCGACAATCGGGTCCTGATTTTTGCCGTTAACCTGCAACGTCGCAAGTTTGACCACACCATCTTTCAGGCGGATTTCTTTGTGTAATTTGGCTTTCCCTGATTGAAGGCCGCATTCGTTTTTTGCCTGCACATTACCGGTCAAGTAGACCGTGACAAGTGCGATGGTGAAAATCGTATTTTGCTTCACGGTGAGTGGTGCCGGGGGCAGGCTGGCCCGTGCAAGCAAAAATCGTCTCTGTCCTGTTAGCTCTCGCCGCACTCGCTGGCGCCGTTATCTATGCGCAACAAAAGGCAAAGAAAAATCCTCAGGAGCGCCCGGTATTTGAAACCAGCAAATCGGGTACACCGACGCCGATCGATGAAAAAGACGAAAAACCCGTAAAGCCAAAGCCGCAGCAGAAAGCCGAGCCGAAAGACGGCGAACAAACGCAGAATCAGGCTCCTGAACAAAAGCCGCAGAAAAAAAAGAAAAAAATTATGCCTTCGTCGAAAGCCGCTTTCCCCGAATAAATTTACGGAGTGGATTTTTTCGCGACTGCCGCGCAGGCAATACTGTATCTGATTGCCATCAGTGCTGTTTTTGTTCCGCTCGAATATTTTTGGCGCGCCGATCGTTTTGCTGCGAACACACACCTGCGCTGGATCAGGCGCGACTGGCTGAACGATCTGTGTTTTTATCTGGGCCAAGCCCTGTTTTTTAACGCATTGACCATTACACTGCTCAGCTACGCTTTCGGTATTGTTCAGCCGACGGAATTTATGCCTCGGTTCATTATGAATCTGCCGGTAGCTGTGAAAGTCGTCGTGGTGATTTTACTCAGCGACCTCGGCATCTACTGGGGGCATCGTGCGCAACACCGTTTTCCGATACTTTGGCGGTTCCATCGCGTGCACCATACCGCCCGTGAAGTCGACTATCTTGCGGCGTATCGGGAACATCCGCTCGACAACATCTATACGCGCGGCATCGAAACTTTACCCGCAGTGCTGCTTGGTCTCGATCTCAATACGATTGCGGGTTTTGTCACGTTTCGCGGTTTATGGGCGATTTTTATCCATTCAAACACTTCGATTCGCCTCGGTCCACTCGAGTACTTATTGGGCTCGCCGCATTTGCACCATTGGCATCATGAGCTCGACAAACGTGGATTAATAAATTATGCGAATCTTTCCCCGCTGATGGATATCGCCTTCGGCACGTTCTACAGTCCCCGCGAACGGCCGCTGGCATACGGTGTGCACGATCGCATCAGGCAGCCGTGGTTGTGGCAGATGATCGATCCGCTGTTGCCTTCGCGCCGATAGCGCAGCCATACCGCGGAAAATTGCAACCAAAGTGTAGATACCTGCATCTTACTCATATGGTAAGCACACAGGCGGCAAAGGTTGCAGGTATTCTCCCGTCCTCGCGTAGCACAGCAGCTAACAAGGTCGAAAAGCGCGCAGCGCATCCGCTCGTTTATCGTCTGCGCATGATGCTGGTCGGCGTTTGGGCGGCGCTGGTGACATTTTCTGTTTTTCTTGTGAGCCTTGTCACTTGGGGGCACACCGTCAGCGGCTGGCTTTATGCCCGCGGTTTGCATCTATTGGGAATGCCGCTCTTAGGCATACGCGTTAAAGTCAGCGGAAAGGAAAATATTCCGGCAGAGCCAGCAGTCCTATTGGTGAATCATCAATCGAATTTCGACGCATTTTTTCTCGGTAAATTATTCCCTTGGAAAACGGTCGTCGTGGCCAAAAAAGAAATGCTGAAAGTTCCGTTGTTTAGTGTCACACTGAGGGCCTCGCGAACGATTTTTGTAGATCGCGAAGACAGCGGCGACGCTAAACGTGCAATTAAAGATGCTATCAGTGCAATTCGGCATGATCACAACAACATCTGGATATTTCCGGAGGGAACACGCAGTCAGGGCAAGGGTCTCGGTGAATTCAAGAAGGGGGCTTTTGCGATGGCGATTGCGGCGCAGGCTCCGATTGTGCCGATTATCAACCAGCCGATGGAACACGTACTCGACACGAACAAAAAACTGCTCCGCGGTGGCGTGCAGCAAGTGAAGGTTCTGCCCGCGATAGAAACCAAAGGTTTGAAGTTTCGCGATATCGATGCACTGCGTGCTCGCGTTGAAGAATTATTTCAGCGCGAAATCCGCAATTTCTCAGAACACTGACAGGCGCAAGTCTGTGATATACCCCCCGCGTTAAACACGCAGCAATACTCAACGCCTTTTCTCTGGACGCACTCGCGCAGCAGTTGGTCGTGACGGCAGATAATGTCATTGCTTACCAATTTGCTGATCTTAATTGTATCTGCCCGCCTGTTAGGTCGCCTGTTCGTGCGATTTAACCAACCGGCAATCGTCGGTGAGATGCTCGCGGGGGTACTACTCGGGCCGACTGTTCTTAATGTCATTCATATGAACCCCGCCCTGTCGGGAATTTCTGACCTCGCCGTCTTTCTCGTTGTGCTGTCGGCCGGACTGGAAATGAATTTCAAAGACATCATCAATGTGCTCACCGGCCGGGGTCTGTTATTAGCTACGCTTGGTTTTATTCTGCCGTTTGCCTCTGGGGTCGGCGTCGGCATTGCCTATGCACTTGATCCGATGCGCGTCATATTTCTGGGGCTTTGTATTTCTATTACCGCACTACCCGTAGCAGTTCGAATTCTGCAGACGTTCCATCTGCTCGATTCTGACATTGCGCGTAACTCGGTGGCAACGGCTGTGTTAAATGACATTGCCGCGCTTCTGATTTTGGGGGTGATACTCAATTTGCCGGGCGAATTGTCGGCAGGTTCAATTGGCTTTTCGGTGCTCAATACGGGCTGGAAACTGCTCGCACTCACGATTTTTATACTCGGCTTTAACTGGATCATTCAGAAACTCGTCGAGCGCGGTGTGCGCATTCAGCGTTGGTCTGAAAAGCTCATCGAACTTGTCGGCACCGAGGCGCTATTCGGTATTTTGGTCGTTTTTGTGCTCGTGTTCGGCTCGGTGAGCGAGGCGTTAGGATTTCACTTTGTTATCGGTGCATTTTTCGGAGCGCTGCTTATCGACCGTAACTTTTTTCTCGCTTCGCGCTATAACGAACTTGACCATACTCTGCGTTCAATCACCGACGGCTTTCTCGGGCCGGTCTTTTTTGCATCTCTGGGACTTGAATTCAGCGTGCTGACACTCAAGTCAGTCGATTTTGTCGCGGCCATTCTCGCAGTTTCGATATTCTCCAAGTTGCTATCGGGTTGGCTCGGCGGTCGGCTCATCGGCATGCGCGGTACCGAAGCGTTCGGCGTGGGTATCATTCTCAACGGGCGTGGTGTAATGGAACTGGTCATTGCCTCGATTGCCTATCGTCGCGGCTTTATCGCGCAGGGGTTGTTCTCGACACTGATTCTGATGGGTGTTGTTACGACGTTGATCACGCCGCTACTATTCAGGCGTTACGTGATGCCGCGGCTTAACCAGAAAAGTTAGACATGCCGGCGGAAATAATCCGCAGTTTCTTCAATGGCCTGCATACCCTGCGGTAATCCGCCGGCGAACGATATGAAGCCGTGGAACATATCTCCGTAGCGTTTGGCCTCAACCGCCCCCCCGGCCGAGCGCAGCTGTTCTGCGTAGCTCTCGCCTTCATCGCGCAGTACATCGTAGCCCGCCGTCAGAACGAATGCGGGGGGTAAGCCTGTGAGGTCGTCACATAGCCCCGGTGACAAATATACATCTGCTGCGTCGGCTGAAGAGGCAAACAATTGTGCGTTAAACCATTGCAAGTCATCTCGCGTGATGTAATAATCGGCGCCGAACTCGGTGCGCGAAGGGAATTCTTTCTCGCCGTGCGTGAAAGGATACCACAGCATTTGCAGTGCGGGTAGCTCTATGCCGTGGTCGCGTGCGTGGAGGCATAAGGAGGCGGCAAGGTTGCCGCCTGCGCTGTCGCCGCATACGGCAATTTTGCTGACGTGCAGAGCGAAGCGCTGCGCTAACAGCCATGCATACGTTGCATACGCATCGTGGTGCGCCGCGGGATATTTATGTTCCGGAGCAAGGCGGTATTCCAGCGAAAAGACACGCGCCGCGGTCTTTGCAGCGAGTTGTGCTGCGACCGTGTCGTATTCATCGACGCTACCGATGACAAAACCGCCGCCGTGCAAGAAAAGAATACAGGGAGAGTTTTCATTTTCGGCCACGGCAGAATATTCACGCAACAATAAACGCTTGTCGTCGACTTCTATCAGATGATCGCGAAGGTATGATAAATTTGCGGGTGGCGGCGCAAACGGATTGCCGTTATTTTTCATAACCTCGCGCACCTGTTTCGGTGTCTGTTGAGGCATCGGTGTCTGCCGCTTGAGCAATTTCAGTAATTTTGCGGCACGTTTATCTAATTGCATAGAAGCGTATTCGACCGGGGCATTGCCCCGGTCGAATATAAATCAACCTGCCTTCTGGAAAAACTTCTGGTTGGCAGCGAAGTATTCTGTGGCGAGATGGTCGTTCGCCATCTGGTCGGGGTGATAATCAGGGCGGAAGTACTCGAGAATTTTTGGTACCATCGCCGAGACAACTTTTGCCAGTTTTGGCGCTTTCTGCGCCATAATGCCCGGCAGGTCGGTAAATTTGATTTCTTTATCTTCGAGCATGA
>JAEUSA010000436.1 GCA_016788945.1 Leptospiraceae bacterium | reverse complement strand
TATAGGGTGGCAACAAGACACGCCAGTTAGTATAGAGGTAGCGCAAGCCAGATATAGCCGTAATCAGGGTGGTCAGCAGTAGCAGAAAGTAGGGCGTCGATTCGGCGAAATATTTATTGCGCTCTGTTTTTGGAATTTCCGTTGACTGAAATGATTGCACCGCTTTCACAAGCATCGTTGTGGCAATTTCGAAATTCTTTTTTCCTGACGCACGACCCTCGGCGTAAACAGCACCGATGTCAAAATGAAAAGATCGGATAATAAGAATGAACAAAATCAGCACAATGGAAAACATTTGAAATAGAGTCTTCGCCTTCCCGAGGCGCGTCGTCCTAATTTCGGTTCCTTTGCGTATCGCGAGGTAGCGCATGAGGGTGACAAGCATGTCCCGTAAGATAATGACAATAACCATCCACAGCGGTATCGCCTGATCGAGCAAAATAAAGATGACCAGCGTGGCAATGACGAGCGCCTTGTCGGCAAGGGGGTCGAGAAAGCGCCCCAGCGGTGATTCTTGCTGCCATTTGCGTGCGAGGTAACCGTCAAAAAAATCCGTGATCGACGCGATGGCAAAGATCGCCAGCGCATAAAAGCGGTCTCGCGGATGCTGCGAAAAAAGGAAATACATAAAAAAAGGTATCATCACGATGCGCATGATCGTGAGAAAATTGGGCAGGTTGAGCCATGCCAGCATCGGGTTCAAATGCGTTTTTGAGACCCTCGCTCAAGACAATTTCGGGACGGCTTATAGGTTTTAGACGGGTTCTCAGGCATTTTTGCGTAATAGTGCTGTATGCTGATCGACTAAAATCCATGAGAAAAGCCGCCCGTCTACCCTCTCGCCTCAAAGCAGGTGCACTGCATTTGCTAAGCCTGTTCCGCCTCTATGAACCTGCAGTATTAATTGATTATCCGCGTACATACCGAGAAGAGCTACAACGGCAGATGAATAGAATTCTGCCGGCTATCGGCTTTTGGGGTTCATTCCAGTGGTTGTTGTTTATAAAAAACGACGTTGTTCTACATGCAGACGCACTTATTTTACCAGCTCTCAGGGTGGGATTAACCGCAGTCTGTGCAGCGGCCTTGATTTATTTTTTCTTCTCCCGCAATCCGCAGCGAGGCTATTTCGGTGGCTTGGCGATTATGGCTTATGTCGATATTGCGACTGCGGTAATCACCGGGCGTGTCGACGCCGAACCCGTTTATATGTCGGGATATTCATTGGCACTCGTACTCATTGTGCTCGTACCGCTCGAAATCCGCCATGTATTTGCCATTCTGACCGCATCGTTGGCGACATTCTTTGGCATCATTCTTCTGCGCGGCGTCGAGCTCAGCACGGCATATTACCAATATAACCTGCTCAATCTGATGTCTGCCGGTGTCGCAGCATATCTGATGTCGTACCTGATAAGCGCAATTCGCCGCCGCAGCTGGGAAAAAAGTATCATTATCGCCCAAGAGCGTGAGAAATCTGATCTGTTGCTCAAAAACACGCTGCCCGAGGCCATTGCGCAGGAGCTCAAAGCAGACGGGCGTGTTGCGCCGAAGCTGTATGATGAGGCGACGGTATTGTTCACCGATTTTATCGGCTTTACACAGATAGCCGAACAGCTCTCACCTGCGCAACTCATTGACGAACTCGATAAATGTTTCTCTTATTTCGATCAGGTGGCCAAGCGTTATAAACTCGAAAAACTCAAGACAATCGGTGATTCGTATTTGTGTGCAGGGGGAATCCCCTTGGCGAACAAAACAAATGCAATCGATTGCGTGCTGGCCGCACTCGAGATCAGAGCCTTCATGCAACAGATGAAAGAAATCAAAGCCGCGCAAAACCTGCCCTATTGGGAGCTCCGCATCGGCATACACACAGGACCCCTCGTTGCCGGTGTGATCGGTGAAAGTAAGTTTGCCTACGATGTTTGGGGCGACACGGTAAACACGGCATCGCGCATGGAGTCTGCCGGCAGGGCGGGCGAAATCAACATTTCGAGTAGAACCTATGAACAGATCAAGTATTTTTTCGATTGCGAATATCGCGGAGCGCAAAGCGCAAAAAACAAGGGAGAACTCGCAATGTATTTTGTCAAAGGTTTGAAAAACCGTTTTGCCGGCGAGTCGGGCGGGCTTGCACCCAATGACAGTTTTCACGCGATCTATGGCGAACTCGCGCGCGGTAAACGCGTCGCATTTCGCAGAGACCTCGGCTATCTCGCGCTGAGCGCATAGCTATCATTCGGTGCTGCTGGTTATGATTTGGACGTTTTTGAACTGCACAATATCGCTGCCTGCGACATTTGGGCTTAAGCGAACATCGTCGGGCGAGTACAATTCGAGTTCATTATTCGCCACGGGAAATTCGCGAGGCTTTGTTGCATCGTACTTATCTGTCATGGTCACCCAGCCAGAGGGTTGTATGAACACCTGAAGGTAGAGTTTGGTTTTTTTTGTGTCGAGATCGAAGAACTGCATGCGCCGGCAGGGTATGCCGAGGCTGCGCAGCGCCGGACATCGCAGGTCGTCGCCGATTGCCGCGTCGCGCCTTGAAGCCGAAACCGCAAAAATGGGATGCTTGCCTTCATTCTGTGATAGCCAGTTTTTGCGGAAGGTGTCAATCGTTGACTGTGCCGCGGGCGTGAGTTTTATATTGTCGAGAAACGGCCTCACCGAATCAGGCAACTCGGGGTTCTTGAAGAATTGTTTCACGAGCGCGGCGTTGAAGATATGCGTCAGGTTAAAAAGGGTTGCCTGAAATTGCAGTTTGTGCGTCCGTTTGCGTTCGGCGCTCTTTGGTTCCAGCGTGATCTCCGAGGCGTGCGAGCCGTCTTCCCAGCGACCAAAACGCGTGAAGGGGTCTGCGCGCAGGCCCGAAACGCGTTGGTGAGCCGTGACGGGTAAAATTGCATACTTCAGCTGTAATTTTGATTCTTTCGCGCGGTCTTGCTCGCTCCAGGGCAGCGACAAGTCAAGCTCGCCGGCAATCGTGAAGTTACGGCGCGCCGCGGCGACATAGTTCTCTGTTTCGATGAAGTCGATCGAACGCACCTGGCCCGGGCGCGCGACGTACATACCGCCATCGACAAATGTCACGCCGTATGAATCTTGAGGTAAGGGCAAAAAACTGATCAATGCGCCATCAGATGGCGAAAGTTTATATGCTTTGCCGTCTTTGGCGATTGCCCAAAGAAAACCCTTGTAGAAGGTCATACTGCGTATATCCGCGGTAACCTCGGGGGTGAATGATCCGAACTGCAGGCGATCGACAAGATGCACGCGGTAAATTTTTTTGTCCGTGCGGTTATACACATAAGCCTGGTGCATATCGAGCGCAATCGCGACGGGGTCAGCGATGCCCTTCAGTGGAATTTTGTCGACGAGATCACCGTTGAGCGGATTCAAAACATAAACGTAGTTTGGCGCGACAGTTACCAAGTTCGGCGCCCAGTAGGCAAGGTCGCGCAGGTCGTAGGATAACGACTTTGTCGCGAGTTTCTTTTTCTGCGCAACGTCATAACCCGTCAACTGCCGTGTCTGCGCGTCTCCGATCCACAATATCTGCCCGTCGTGCGCTAGTCCCAGCGGTATTTTCGTGTCGAGCTGCACATCGTCGGCAAAAATCCAAGTGGCCAGAGCACAAAGGATGATGATGTTTCTGACAGCGCTTCTCATGCTTATTTTTCCAGCTGCAGTACACTTGCCTTGTCGGGCCGCAGAGCAGATTTTTTCTTATAGATATCACCCGGGCCACACAACAGCAGAGTAAAATTTTCGGGGCGGTAGTAGGTTTTTGCAACGCGCAAGACGTCTGCTTCACTGACTTTCGAGAGATGCTGCACATAGTCAGGCAGATACGATTCGCTTAGGCCATCCCATTTGAGTTGCAGAAACAACTTCATGTATTGCACCGGATTCTCAAACAGAAACACGAATTTATTCTTGAGCGACAATTTCGCCTGTTCGATTTTGCCGCTGTTGACAAACGCCTCGGGTTTCGCCAGAATATCATCGATCGCGGCAATCACATCGGGCAGGTTCATATTGGCCGTCTGCGTAAACAGCATGACCGTACCTGTAAAATCGTCTGTGTCGAACGTCGAATAAGCGCTGTACGCCCAGCCTTTTTCAGTACGAATTTTCTGCGTCAGGTATGAGTTGAATGAATCGCCGCCGAGCAGAAAGTCGAAGACGCGCAGCGCATAATAGTCGGCATGCGTATGTTTCATGCCCGGAGCTTTATAGACCACAGTTGTCTGCGGAATGTCTTTGGGTAACAGGCTGAGGGTGTTGGCTTTCGCTGTCGGGGTCACGTGCATGACATCGAGATTGGGCCGTGCGCCCTGATCGTACGCCATTTTCCCGAATGTCTCTTCGAGCAAGCTTTTGAGATTCTGTTCAGCGATTGCACCCGTTACGGCGAGGCTGAGTCTTTCACCGCGCCAGATTTTCTTCTGCCAAGCAGCGAGATCGTCACGGCCGACATTCTTTACTGTGCGCGCGGTGGCGTAGCGTCCGCGCAGCGTGTCGCCCCAGAATAATTTTGTCATGCCCAGCGCCGCCCACTTGCCCGGGTTTTCGTCGCGCCGTTCGAATTCCTGTAAGACGCGTTTGCGCAATAATTCAAAATCGTCTGAAGCTAAACGCGGCGCCGAAAGTACAGCAAACATTTCGCGCACGTCGCGCGCAAAATAATGCGACATGGAATTCAGATTAAACGCAGAACGTTCTGCCCCGCCGGCAAAACTGAACGTCGATGCACGATTTTCCAGGTATTGCGAAAGTTTGTCGCGATCGAGTTTTTCTGAACCCGAAAAAACCAGCGTTTCACCCCACAAGCCATGCAGGCCCAGTTTTTCATCAGGCACTTCGAAGCTGCCACCTTCGACAAAAATCTGCATATGCACCAGCGGTACCTGCTCGGCGTTCAGGTAATAGACAGGTATGCCGTTCGACAATCGGAACTGCTTAACCTGCGGTATTTTCGGCTTCGGCATTTCATCGCGAATATAATGATACCACGATCTTTCTTGAGCGTCGGTGACTGCTTTGGGGGCGGATTTTCCCTTCGCAAAAGCCGGCGCCAATGCGACGCATACCGCAGCGGCGGTAATGTATCTTTTTACATGCATGTTATTTCTGCAGTTGTTGGTTCTGCTGGCGCAGCTTCTCTAAGGTAGAGGTGCTGTCGAACTTCACCGAGTTGCGTACTTTTTCGAGCGCTTCGATCTGCCGGTTTTTTTCACGCTCGAGAATGCGGTACTGTGCTTCTTTCATCGCGTTGAGTTTTTTGAATAATTCCATTTTTTGGCGAATAAAATCTTCCATGACCGCTTTGACCGCGGCGTTGTCGACATAGGTGATTTGTTCGCCTTGGCCGATTTCTT
>JAEUSA010000397.1 GCA_016788945.1 Leptospiraceae bacterium | reverse complement strand
TCTCGCATCTGGCGGCGCAGGACGTGTTTATCCCGTAACGACGAACCCGCCGGTATCGACGGGCGACGGTGTGGCGCTCGCCTACCGCGCGGGCTGCCGCGTGCGTAACATGGAATTTTTCCAGTTTCACCCGACCGCGCTCGCGCTCAAGGGCAAAAAACCGCCCGGTACGCCCGCTTTTCTGATCACCGAAGCGATGCGCGGCGAAGGTGCGATTCTCAAGAACCCGAAAACCGGCCGCGCTTTTATGCAAGATTACCACGAGCAGCGCGAACTCGCACCACGGGACATTGTTGCCCGGGCGATCGATGCAGAACTCAAGCGTGATGGTCTGGACTTTGTCTACCTCGACATTTCGCACAAAGATGCCGCTTTTACGCGCGAGCACTTTCCGCTGATCTACAATACGCTGAAAGACCAGTTCAACATCGATATCACGTGCGAGCCTATACCCGTCGTGCCGGCGGTGCACTATATGTGCGGCGGAGTGCTCGTCGACTACGACGGCCTCACCGACCTCACGAATCTTTACGCGATCGGCGAAGTCGCATCGACGGGCGTGCATGGCGGTAACCGCCTCGCCTCCAACTCATTGCTCGAGGGTATTGTGTTCGCCGAACGGGCGTTGAACCAGATTCTCGCCGGCGGCTCTCATGCGCTGCTACACGAGACACGCAGCATCGCAGACAGCCTTACCGAATGGGATCACACCAACACAAAAAATCCTGAAGAATGGGTGCTCATCAGCCACGACTTCAAAGAAATCCGCTCGATCATGTGGGATTACGTCGGCATCGTACGCTCGACGTTGCGCCTCGAGCGTGCGCTGCGCCGCGTCGACGTCATCTACGGTGAAATTATCGATTTTTACAACCGCACTGTCATCTCGCGCGACCTGCTCGAACTGCGCAATCTCGCGCTTGTGGCGCAGCTCACCATACGCTCGGCGCTCGCGCGCAAAGAGAGCCGTGGCCTGCACTTTACGACCGATTATCCCGAACACCGCGAACCATCGCGCAACGATACGGTCTTAAGCCCCGCCCATTTTCACGCCGCGCACGGGGGTAATTAAGTGGCATTTGCCGCCGAACGCTCGCCGTTTATCCGCGATCTGCAATTAGGCCTGCTTGAAGAAGGCAAATTTCTGGTGCGCCGCGCGATGCTGCAGACGGCAAAAAACAACAAACCGTTCCTTCGCCTGATGCTCGCCGATGCTTCGGGGCATATGCCGGCGATATTTTTCGCGACGCAGAACGAACTTAGTAAAACTCAGGCGTTCGCTCGCCCCGGCAAGATAGTCAAAATTCAGGGCATCGTTGAGGAATTTCAAGGTGTGCGGCAGATCAAACTCGGTAAAGTCGAGCCGGCCGCCGACAACGACGAACTGAGCCGTTTCTGGGCGCGCACACCGCTTAACCGGCGGCAGATGTATGCTGAAATGCGCCAGCTAATTACCGGCATCGCCTCTAACGAGTTGCGCGAAATTTGCCTGCTGTTTTTGAAAGACCGCAACTTCATGCGCCTGTTTCTCGAGGCGCCGGCTTCACGGCAGATTCACCATGCGTACATCGGCGGCCTCATGGAACATACGCTGAATGTCATGCGCAGCGCGGCAGCCTTCATCAAAATATACCCGCACGCCGACGGCGATCTCATGCTCGCCGGCGCTTTTTTGCACGACATCGGCAAAATCGACGAATACAATTTTCTGCTGAGCCACTATGAGCACTCCGAAGCGGGCAGGCTCAAGGGGCACACGCTGCTGAGCTTTGAGCGACTCAAAGAAAAGTTACCGCTGGTCAAAATGCATGAACTGACACGTGCCAAACTCGAGCACATTGTTCTCTCGCATCAGGGCCGCCGCACCTGGGGAGCCATCGAAGAACCGCGTTTTCTCGAAGCCTATCTCGTGCACGCCGCCGATGCAATCGACTCGACGCAGTTTATATTCCACGACCTAAAGCGCACCGCACAGGAGCGGGGTGCCGATACCGCATGGTCTGAATACAGCAAATATCTCGGCCGCGAGATTTTTCTGCGTTGAATACGCTCTGCGACCTCGGGGGAAATCCTTGACCCCGGCAGAAAAATTCTCAATAAACCGCAATGGATTACATAAAGACAGAAAAGAACAACCACGTCCTCATTATTACCTTTAACCGCGCTAAAGATAACAACGCATTCAATACCGCGATGCTGCGCGAACTGGGCAAAGCGTACGAACAAATGGAAAACGACGGTGAAATTCGTGCCGCCGTTGTCTGCGCGGAGGGAAAACACTTCACGCTCGGGCTTGAACTGAACGAAGTTGCCGAGGGCATCAAAAACAGCAATGGCAATCTGCTGAGTGCACCCGGCAGCATCGACCCCTGGGCGGTGTCTGGCAAAATGAAGACCAAACCCGTCATCGTCGCGGCACACGGTTTCTGCCTGACGCTCGGCATCGAACTGATGCTGGCGAGCGACATCCGCATCGCCGCGCCGAGCACCAAGTTCGGCCAGATCGAGGTGGCACGCGGGGTTTTTCCCTTTGGCGGCGCAACGATGCGTTTTCCTGCCCAGTGCGGCTGGGGTAATGCAATGAAATATATGCTGACAGGCGAGATGTTCTCCGCGGCAGAAGCGCTGCGTATCGGTCTGATTCAGGAAATTGTCGAGCAGCCGAAGCTCAAGGAGCGGGCGCTCGAGCTTGCGCAAAAAATCGCCGAACAATCACCCCTCGCCGTACGAGCAACTCTGGCGTCTTCACACCTTGCATTCCGTGAAGGTTTTGCGGCTGCTGCTGCAGCGCTTTCACCTGAACTCGGCAAAATGCTTGCGAGTGAAGATGCGGCCGAGGGCATTAGGTCATTTCAGGAGAAACGCAAGGCTGTTTTTCCGGGAAAATAAGAACTATGAATTAACGACCAGCGCATCGGCCTTCTGCCTTTGGCTGAGTGCTGTGCGCAGCGGTGCGATGCCTTCTTTAGAAAGCGCATTACCCCAGATCGCCTGCGGATACTTTTCGCTCAATTCGCGGCGCGTGTCAGCAAACACGAGATCGTCTT
>JAEUSA010000363.1 GCA_016788945.1 Leptospiraceae bacterium | reverse complement strand
CGTCTTGGGTCTAATGCCCGCTTCACCCGCTTGGCATATGTTCGGTGTCGGTGCGGGCGGCGTGTTCATATTCGGTATGATGACGCGCGTGGCACTGGGACATACAGGTAGACCGATTAAAGCGCCTCAGCTTGCCCTTGCAGGATACCTCACCCTTAACATGGCGCTTGCCGTTCGTGTCACCCTACCATTGATCGGCTTCGCAGATCAAGCCTACTTGATTGCGGCAATTCTCTGGATAGCCGCCTTTCTGTTCTATCTCGTCAAGTACGCGCCAATGCTTTTCGCCCCACGCATCGACGGCAAACCGGGCTAAGATGAAACAGTTTGAATGGACGGCCAATTATGCAACGGGTATGCGTGAAATTGATTCGCAGCATGCTTATCTGTTTGCACTCACCAACCGCCTCATGCGCAGCGCGGCGCAGGGCGCAGAACCGGTATCGCTGGATCAGGCGGTAAATGATCTCGTCAGTTATGCCGACAGGCATTTCAGCTATGAAGAATCTGTCATGGAGCAAGCCGGTTATGAACACCTTGCCGAGCACAAGCTGCAACACAGGCGTATGCGCAAACAACTTGATGAATTCGTACGCGGCCTGAGTAATAACAGCGTTACACTCAGCGAACTCACGAGCTTTCTGCAAGATTGGCTGACGCTGCACATTTTGCGCGAAGACATGCAGTACATTCCAGCAGTACGCAGACTCACTGGAGAAAAACCATGAAAACATTACCCGAATGGTCAACGCAGTATGCAGTGGGTGTTCCCGAACTCGATGAACAGCATGCGCGCCTGTTTAGCATTGCGCGCCGGTTGATCGATGCCTGCGGCGACGAGAAGCCTGATACACGACTGCTCGGCATTCTCACCGAACTTAAAGATTATACCCTTTATCATTTCCGCAAAGAAGAAGAAGTTATGGCTGCCGCCGGTTACAAAGGCTTGGAATATCACCGGCAAATGCACGAATTTATGGCGGCGCGACTTGATTTTCTGACCAAACAGTTGCGCCATGGTCTGCTCGAAAAAAATGAGCTGATCGAGTTCATGGAAAGCTGGCTCACGGAACACATCATCATGGAAGATATGCGCTACATTCCCGCCGTCACCGCGGCTGAATTCGACAAGGGGTACCCGTAATGTACGCACCGATCATCGCCCTGCACTTGATAGCGGCAACCATCTGGACAGGGGGCCACCTCGTTTTGTTTTTCGCCGTGCTGTTACCGGCACTGAAGGCGCGCGATCATCAGCGAATTACCGCCTTTGAACAGCATTTCGAGAAGGTCGGAATACCGGCCCTCGCCGTGCTTATAGGTACGGGTATATATATGGCATTCTATCATGTTCCCCATTTCAGTGATTGGTTCACGCTCTCTACAGCTGCATCGCGCACCATCACGCTCAAATTGTCATTTCTGCTGTTCACGATAGTTCTTGCGGCGCATGCACGGTTGAAAATCATTCCGACGTTGAGTGAGAAGACGCTCAACAAATTGGCGATACACATTTCGCTCGTCACCGTGACTGCAGTATTATTCGCTTTGACCGGTGTTCTGCACCGCTTTGGCGGCATTTGGTAGGCCAGATGACAATCTCGGGTTCAGAGTACAACAGCGTCCAAAAATTGCTTTTCGCCCAACGGCAGCGCTTCGACCTGTTTTACAATGGAAGAGATCGCGATACCCCCGTTACCGACGATTGTGGCGCAGGTGATCGGCTTCGATGCCAACAACCCGAAAAACGGTGCTGCTGACCTTGAAAAGCTGATTGTTCCCGACAAAGCGATCAGCGCAGAGTTGCTGCGTGTGTCTAATTCGGCGTTTTATGGCCGTTCGGGGAAAGTAAAAATCTTACGCGATGCCCTTGCGGTACTCGGAATCAAAGCAACCAAAAACCTCGTTATTTATCTCAGCACCAAAACAATGGCGGCGACATACAAGAGCGAAACATTCAAGCGTTATCTCAACCGTTACCCGATCTATTCTGCTCTCGTCGCACAGAACATTGCCCTCGAAACGAAATTACGGCCTCAGGCAGACGAAGCTTTTCTATCTGCGCTGCTGCATTCTATCGGCATGAACATTATGGCGCTGCAAAAACAGGGGCATTATAGCGACATGATCGATGCATGTGAAAAGAACAAGTGGGATCTCACCAAGCTCGAAAAACAATCTTACGGCACGACGCATTCTACTCTTGGCAAACGTGCAGCTGAAGCATGGAAACTCCCCGATATTTTTAAACGCCTGATGGAAATATCACCCGCGACCGAATATAGCAACTT
>JAEUSA010000343.1 GCA_016788945.1 Leptospiraceae bacterium | reverse complement strand
TTTTTCACCGCCTGAATGAACATCACATACAAGGTCCAAAAGGCCGAACCGTAGAGAATGCTCGTAACATATTGCCGGTTGTAGATCTGCCCCCAACCCGGCACGGCCATCGAACGGTAAACAGCGCCCGTCACGGTCTTTTCATAATCTTCCATGAACTTCGGCAGGTCGATATAATCTACCTGCATGGTCACGTTCATGTTCACGCGCACCGGTTCGCCGGCAGGGCGCGAAAAACGGTATTTGGTCACCTGCAGGTCAGACACCTGCAGATGGCCTTCTTTGCGCACCCAGCTGCTGGTGAGCACAAAATCGCGTGAGTAAGACTGCGCGGTGATTTCGCTGTCGGCGGACTGTTGACCGAATTTGGTGGCAGCTTCAACAGCGTTATTGAACGCTTCAACCGGATCGTTCTTTTCGCTTTCGCCGACGGCGTCTTCTTCTGTCACCTTGATGCGGAAGGAATTCGTGTACTCGCCCGCTGTGAGGCTGCCGGCAAGGAAAACGGCCGCGGTAAGAACGGCGATGAATCGTGTGAACTGCAAATGTCTCATGTTATTTCCACTCCACCGGTGCCCACATATAACCGGCCCGGTACTCGGTCTCCCAGTTCTGCTGGCCTGGGTGGCCGATGAATACTACGCTTGAGGTCAGCCCCCACAGCTCCAAGCCCATCATTCCATACACACCCCAGCGGTCATAATACTGCTGATTGTAACGCAAATTCATGCCAAAGCCAAAATGCATCTTGAGATAGAGAGGGGTATACGTTCTGAACATGATCCCCGGATAACTGGAAAAAATCCATTGTTTGGTTCCCGGATAGGTGGCCCCGGGGTTATACTGTGGCGAGATGTCAAAATCGATATAGTAATAGAAGAACTTATGCCCGTTCCATTGCGGATCAAGTTTGGAGTTCACGAGTAATCCGGCACCGAGGCCGGCCTGCTCAAAAAATGACACGTCGCTCTGCCGGTCGAGGCCGCGCGACGACTTGTTGCCATAAAACCAAGGAATCACCTTCGCCGGTTCGTGATGGAATTCAGTGCTCGGTAGATTTTCGCGCGGGTTAGCCGCAATAGGACCGCGCGAACGGCAATAGACAAAAAACGATGCGAGAGTCAGTAATATGAATAGCTGCTTCGTTCTCATAAATTCAACAACCTGAATGCATACTTAAAGCCGAAGGATACGGATGTGCCGGTGGGGTAGCGGTATTCTGCCGCATTATTTTCCATGAAGCGAAACATGTAAAAAATCCGCCAGCTTTCGCTCAAATAAAAATCCATGCCGGTGGCAAAATGGTATGCGTACGTGCGTGGCAGCCACGGCATGATGCCACCGCCAACATAAATACTCATTTTGTCAGTGCGGATAAAGTGGAAGTAACCTGAGAAAGCGACGAAAAACAGACGGTAATTGTTACCGAGATAACCCGCTTCATCTGTATTGCCGGTAAACACCTGCGGTGCGACAAAACCTTCGACTTCGGCATCAAAACGTTTATTCGAGGTAAAAAGCCCGAAACCCATAAAGCTGGTTTCTTTCGAATTCATATACTCAAATTTGCCGCCGCCGATCTCGATGGCAAATACGGGCACTCCACCCATAATCGCCAGCACCAGTAATCGCCGCAGCGCCGTTCTTAAACCGCCCATGCTATTTCAGCTCCTCCAGCAGCGCAACGTGTTCTTTTTCAAACTGTGCCGTCGCGCGGCGGACAAAATCGAATTCCGATGAGTCATTGCCAATGATCTCTGTCGACGCGGTGACCGCTACATCACCGCGCTTATAGTACAAAGTAAACAGCTTCAGTTCACCTGTTGTACCGTTGACAAATAGCTTGTTGAAAACGACGAGGTCGGCGCCGAGTGTCTTTTGCAGGCGCTTCAGGTATGAGCTCTCGAGTTCACCCGGCGTCTGCTGCGGTGCGGTCGCAATCTTGCTGCCATTGATCAGCCTACCCACACCCGCCGAAGTGACGCGGACGACAAAATTACCGCGCAAACGCTCTTTGAGCGATGAATTACCGGGACGACCCGCAACAACTTCAACACTCACCGGGAATACGGCAACGATGTATTTACCCGAAATAGGCTTGGGTTTTGGTTTGGGCTTCGGTTTGCCAGGCTTCGGCTTTTCTTCTGTGGTCGTTGCCGCCTCGCCCTCATCAGCAGCCGCAACTTCAGGCGCCACTGTCGGCGCGCCATCGTTTGGTTGTACCGCCGCGATCGCACTCTCATAAGAGGTATTTTCCGATGGAAGGCTGAGCACTGTATCGGCAATAATCTCACGCGGCGCCAGTTCAGGGGCAAAACGATAACGATGTGTATATCTTTCAGTGAAGCGTACGGGAACTATACGTCCACGCTCTACGTCGATAGATTCGAACGAATGGTGGAATGCAAAACGGTGAAAGGTCGAGTTCGGCATTTCCAGATTCTGCCCGAAACCTTCTGGGTATTCTTTTGCAGCTGAATATTCAAACGACAACTTCGATGACTGCACCGTTTCGCCAAAACCAATACCCCAGTGGATTGCCTTCGCCAGCG
>JAEUSA010000324.1 GCA_016788945.1 Leptospiraceae bacterium | reverse complement strand
ACCGGTGGATGCGGTTTGTGCGTGAATACCTCTTTTTCGAGTTCGAGCGACTTACCTAACACGAGTGCATCGTGATTTTCGTAGAAGAACAGATACATTCTCTCGCGCGCAGATACGTTGCGCAAAAACCAGTCTTCAAATGCGAGATTGAGTCCGCAGTGTTGCGAACGCAGTAGGGCAGTTTCGAGAATCACGATGGCAAGCGCTCGCCGCAGCGCGAGCAGTAGCGCGCTTCAGACAAGTGTTTACGTTCACCGCAGCGCGTACATTCGGTATCGGTGGTGTTTTTTTCCTGAGTGAGAAGATGCGTCATCGAGGCACCAAGGACGCCGGTCGGCAGTGCGATGATGCCGATACCAAAAATCATCAGAACGGCGGCGACAAAACGGCCAACGACGGTTTCGGGTACGATGTCTCCGTATCCCACGGTCGTCAGTGTCACAATAGACCACCATAAAGCGTCCGTCATCTGTGCGAATCGTTCGGGTTCGAGCGTATGCATGAGCGCGGCAGAAATGAACAAAATCACGACGATGACAAAAAGAAATACACCGAGCGCGCTGCTGTTCAGCTGAAATACCCTGATCAGGCGGTTGATGGCTTCTGAGTAGCGTGCGAGTTTGAAAATCCGGAATACACGAAACAGGCGCAACAGCCGCAAGGCAGCCGTATTCGTGCTGCCGGAGAAAAAAAACGGAGCAATGGCAAGAGCATCGATGAGTGACATCGGTTTGATGACGAATTTCCAGAATGGCCCTTCATAGGCCAGCAGGCGAAAAGTATACTCGATCAGAAAAAGAATCATACAGACGAATTCAATCGTCTGCAGCTCTCGGCCCCATAACTTCGATACTTCTTTGTTGGTGTCGAGCAACCAGACAATCATCGAGACGAAGATCAGCAGCATCATGAGCAGGTTAAACGCTCTGGCCGGCAATCTGGTTGTGTCTTCTGCGAGATAGTAGAAAAACTTCTGTACCTTATTGCGCAAGCGTTTCATGCTCGATTACGAAATCCTCTTGATTTCAAGCGTTGCGGTGTGGTTATGCGATTCGAGAACGAAATAGGCGCGTTCGTCCGAATTTGCCGGTAAAACTTCAGCCGCCGCAAGGGTGCGCAGAGGGGTCGGTGAACCCGCAACAAATACCGAAAAATTCTTCGGCAGCGAGAGAATATGTTGCGCTGCGGAAGATAAACCATTTAACGTGAGAAATCCGTCAGACAGGCGCAACGAACAAACCGACCACGGGGTGTAGAGATTGTCTGCTTTGCATTTACCGGTTAGCCACTTGTCGCGGAACCCGCTCAACCAAATCAGTGCGTCCTGCCCTGTGCTCGTTCGTACTTCGCGCACCATCAGGTTACGAATCATAATCACCGACTCGGCCGACGCCCAGCCATGAAAACCATCGCCCATACAGCCGCCACCGGAACGCACGTGTATCGCCTCGGGAAAGGTGAATGCCTTCTGTGCGCGGCTGCGAATGCTGCGGATGATACGCCGCGCCGCCGCGGTTTCGCCGATATAAAGATAACTTTCGGCAACCTGCAGCGTCAGGTATGGGTTGAGGCCCGAGTGAATATTCTCCTGAAAGAAACAGCCGTGGTGAAAGTAATTGCCGGTGATGATTTCGAGCGTGCGCCTGAGTCTTGCATCGCAGAACTCCCCGACCTGCAGCGGATATGCCGCAGCGATCGAACCAATCATACCGGCGTCTTTGCCGCGTCCGAGGGCCGCCGGTAGGTATGAATAATGCGACAGGTAATGGTTGAGGTGCCCCGCGAGTTTGTCGTAGATCGCATTGGCGCGGTCGCCCAAACCGATCGGCGCGAGATAGGGTGAAAGCTGCTTCAAGCCGCCGAGCGACCAGAAATTATCCCACAGATACCAGTCAGCGGGGCCGAGGTGCTCGGCAGAAAAACCGGGGGGTAATACACCGCCGTTCTGCTGCGTTTCGCGTTCGATCCAGCCGAGCATACGCTCGATTTGTTTGCGCAGTTTGAGGATTATATCCGCGTCGTGTGTATAACGTACGTATTGCGCGAGAATCCACAGTGCCTGTCCGTTTGCGTCCCATTCGCCGCTCTGCGACAGAAACAACCCCGAAGAACGCACGAGACCGGTGAAACGTTCAATGATCGGCCGCACGGCTTTTTTGGCGCCGATCAGCAGCAGCGCGTACATCATGATGACCGCGTCGCGTATCCAGAAATGGTGGTAGGTATAGCTGCCGGGTTTGATCGTATCGTAATCCCACAGCGCCGTTAGGTGATACTTGGCGTGTTCGAGCCAGTCGCCATAACCTTTCGGCAATTCGGCGCTGAGGCAGTCACTGAAGTATTCGGCAGAAATTTCGGCCGCCGTTTTATTCTTCAGCGGTAGCGGAATCGATTCGTGCTGGTGGTCGAGTATATTGCCTTCGCAACGATCGGCTGTTCTGAAATAAAACGCCGCGCTGGTCAGTCCGATCGAATCTTTCGCGTCGGTCGGGTTTTTCGTTTCATGTTTTCTGCGGCTGGCGCGAATGCGCGGCACAATGCGTCGCAGTGCATCACCGTTTTTCCAGTCAGAGACAAGCACGAGGTCAGGGGCAGAGGCAAAGGTGAGATCGGCGTCGCCGGTCAAATGGTGTTTCTTTTCGTTGTAGTGCAGCTTATAGAGCAGGGCGGGGCCTTCAAAGTTGAACGGTCGTACCGAAATCACAATAGGTTTATTGCCCGAGGCCCTGAAGTGTATGCCTGTTTCCGTGGCTGAATATTCGATCATCACGCCGCGCCACTGGCAGGTCAGCTGGTATGATGATTTGAGCGTCAATTTCACTTCTTTGGAATAACTCTGTGGCCGCAGCAGTTTACCTTTTTCATACAGCGCAAATTCGACCGTGTATGACCCGGGAAAAATCATGATGCCGCCCGCCATGTCGACCGAGGCTTCGACACTGCGCCCGGGAAAGCCGATGCCCACCCAGTTGCGGTGTGTCTGGTTCATCGACAGAATGTTATGCGATCGCGGCAAAAATGACGGCGATTCGGGGTCGTACTGTTCTTCGGCCCACAGCGGCGGAAAAAATTTGCGGTTAAACTGGAAAAAACTGTAGTTCCAGAAGCCCGAAGCGAACAGGCGCGAGTTCATCGGCAGCGTTTCTGACGGCCATTCAGTCTTGGTCGGGTTGCCGAGCTTCATCGCCGAGCGCAGCATATCGGTTGCGTCGTGCGGAACTCCGATGCGCCTGAGGAAAAATCGCCCGATCGACAACTTGATGCGCGACCAGCGCCCGTCTTCGGGCAAAGTGTACTGTGTTTGCCGTCTGAGTGGTGCTGAGGGAGGACGTCTTACCGGCACTTTACTCGCGACCTTTGCGTGCGACGATGTAACCGAAAACCGCTGCGGTCGTGAACATGAAGATGCTGTAGATAGCAGCAGGCATCGCGATCTGGCTGTTCAGCAGCACCGTGGTGGCGATCGCAATCGCCAGTGTGCTGTTGTGGATGCCGATTTCCATACCGATGGCAATCGATTGCGGTTTAGCGACACCGAACAAACGCGGGGCAGTGTAGCCCACAGCGAGGCTGATAATATTAAACAGCAGAGTGATGAGTCCGACTGTTTTGAAGTTATCGATCAGCTGCGCGCGCTGATCGATAATCGCCGCGGCAATTGCCAGCACGAGGGCGATTACCGAGAGTAACCTTACCGGCCGGTCGAGTTTCGCTGCCGCTGCGGCGGCAAAGTGGCGCACCAGCATGCCGACAGAAACGGGAATCAATACAACGGCAAACACCTGAATTACTTTATCGGTGGGCAGCGGTACCTGGCGTTCTGCCGCGAGGAAATGCGCGAGGCTGAACGATACGATCAGCGGCAGTGTGACAAGAGAAAGTAGGCTGTTGACGGCGGTGAGCGTAATGTTGAGGGCGACATCCCCCCTGAATAAGTGGCTATAGAGATTTGCGGTGATACCGCCGGGTGATGCAGAAAGCAGCATCACGCCGACTGCGAGCGTGCCCGTGAGGGAAAACGCCTTGCAGAGCAAAAAGGCGCAGGCGGGCAATAACAGCAGCTGGCAAGCAAGGCCGATGAAGGCTGCCTTGGGGTAGCGCAGTACACGCGTAAAATCGGCAAGCGTCAGGTGCAGCCCTAAACCCAGCATCACGATTGCGAGGGCAATGCTCAGCAGGCGGGTCAGCAAGACGATGTCCATAAGACGTGGTATAAGATTCGTTCAGCCGTTCAAGACAAATTAAGGAAGCTAAATACACCAATCTGAACAAACCGCAATTGTGCGTCGCGTCAAGTGTGGAATTGTGCGAACTTCTTTGACACTTTTTCTGTCTTTTTTTCAACTTGGATTGACGTAATGTGACATAACATTGAAAGCGGCCCAAGCTAATTAAGGCGGGCGCTGCCCGCTTTCATTATCTTAGGGGAGATAAATCATGAAAATCGCGCGGCATTTTACCAAAAAGGGAAAAGATATTTATTCTGATATCATTTTTGAAAAACGGACATCGAAGATTACCAATACCGATGGTTCGGTGGCGTTTGAAGCCAATGAGGTGGAAGTACCATCGTCATGGTCCAATGTCGCGACCGACATTCTCGCGCAGAAATATTTCCGCAAAGCCGGCGTGCCGCGCGCGCTGAAACCCGTTGCAGAAGAAAATATCCCCGAGTGGCTGCGCCGCCAAGAGGCCGACGAAGAGCAGCTCGCGAAATTCCCGAAAGAAGAACGTTATACGCGCGAGACATCGGCCAAGCAGGTCATGCACCGCCTCGCCGGAGCGTGGACGTACTGGGGATACAAATACAATTATTTTTCGTCTGAAGAAGATGCGCGCGCATTTTACGACGAACTCTGTTATATGCTGATGAACCAGATGGCGGCGCCGAATTCGCCGCAGTGGTTTAACACCGGCCTGCACTGGGCATACGGTGTCGACGGCCCTTCGCAGGGACACTACTATGTTGACCCGTCGACCGGCAAACTGGTAAAATCGAAATCAGCGTACGAACACCCGCAACCGCATGCATGTTTCATTCAGGCGGTCGAAGACGATCTCGTCAACGCCGGTGGTATCATGGATCTCTGGGTACGGGAAGCACGCCTGTTTAAATACGGCTCTGGTACCGGCAGTAATTTCTCCCGCTTGCGCGGTGAAAACGAACGACTCTCGGGCGGCGGCAAAAGCTCAGGCCTCATGAGTTTTCTGAAAATCGGCGACACCGCAGCGGGGGCGATCAAGTCGGGTGGTACTACGCGCCGTGCGGCGAAAATGGTGTGTCTCGATATTGACCATCCCGATGTCGAAGCGTTTATCGACTGGAAAGTAACGGAAGAAGCCAAAGTTGCGAGTCTGGTCGCGGGCTCGAAGGCAATCCGCCGGGTAATCAATGAAGTGTTCAGTGCAGTCAATGGTTGTGCGAAACAACCTTCGCTGCTTGACCCGAAGCAGAATAAAAATCTTGCGCTCGCGCTGAAAAAAGCGCGCGCGTCGAATGTACCCGATAGTTACGTGCAGCGTATTATTCATCTCGCCCGTCAGGGTTTCACCTCGATCGAATTTGAAGAATACGATACCGACTGGACGTCGAAGGCTTATCTGACTGTTGCGGGCCAGAACTCCAATAATTCACTGCGTCTGTCGAATGCCTTCCTCAAAGCGGTTGAGGCGAACGGCGACTGGGAACTCACTCGCCGCATTGACGGCAAAGTGCATAAGACTATCCCCGCGCGCGATCTGTTCGATAAACTTTCTTTTGCCGCATGGTCGTGTGCTGACCCGGGTCTGCAGTTCGATACGACGATCAACGAGTGGCATACATGCCCCGAAGACGGCCGCATCAACGCGTCAAACCCGTGCAGCGAATATATGTTCCTCGACGATACCGCGTGCAACCTTGCCTCGCTGAATATGATGAAGTTCTACGACGCAGAGAAAAACCAGCTCGACGTCGAGGCATATAAACACGCGATCCGCATCTGGACTGTCGTGCTTGAAGTGTCGGTGCTGATGGCGCAGTTCCCATCGCAGCGTATCGCCGAACTGTCATACCGCTTCCGTACGCTCGGTCTCGGTTACGCCAATCTCGGTACTTGGCTCATGGTCTCTGGCATTCCGTATAATTCGGCGCAGGCCAATGCGATTACCGGTGCGGTAACCGCGATTCTCACCGGTATCAGCTATAAAACTTCGGCGGAGCTCGCCGCAGAATTGGGGCCATTCGCCGGTTTTGAGAAAAACCGCGAACACATGCTGCGCGTGATGCGTAACCACCGCCGCGCGGCTTATAACGCGCCCGAGAGCGATTACGAAGGTCTCAGCATTTTCCCGATGGGCATCAATGCAAAATATTGTCCCGATTACCTGATTGCCGATGCGCACAAGGCGTGGGACGACGCCGTAACCCTCGGCGAAAAACACGGCTACCGCAATGCGCAGTCGACGGTCATTGCACCGACCGGCACCATCGGTCTTTTGATGGATTGCGACACTACAGGCATCGAGCCCGATTTTGCTCTCGTCAAGTTTAAGAAACTCGCGGGCGGTGGTTACTTTAAGATCATCAATAAATCGGTACCGATGGCTCTCGAGCATCTCGGTTATAACAAAGAACAGATTGCCAAGATCGTCGAATACGTGGTCGGTAGCGCAACGCTGAATGGAGCACCGCATGTTAACCGCGACAACCTGAAGCTGCGCGGCTTCACCGATGAAGTGCTCGATACAATTGAAGATGCACTACCGACAGCGTTTGACATCAACTACGTGTTCAACCGTTATGTCGTCGGCGACGCATTCTTGACGAACGGGCTTAAAATTCCGAAAGAAGTATTCGAGCGTCCCGAATTCAACCTGCTGCAGCATCTCGGTTTTACCGCCGAGCAGGTAATGATCGCGAATGAAGCGATTTGCGGTACGATGATGATCGAAGGTGCACCATACCTCAAAGAAGAGCACCTGCCGGTTTTCGACTGCGCGAATAAATGCGGACGCCGTGGTCAGCGCTATATTGCCTATCAGGCTCACCTCAACGTGATGGCCGCTGCCCAGCCGTTTATCAGCGGCGCGATCTCTAAGACGATCAACATGCCTTACGAGGCGACAGTCGACGACGTCAAACAGGCGTATATGGCGTCATGGAAGCTGATGATCAAAGCCAACGCTCTCTACCGCGACGGATCAAAACTGTCTCAGCCGCTTTCAACGGTGAGCGAGAATATTTTCGACAACCTCGAAGACGACCAGATCGCCGAAGTTGCCGCTGCACCCGCAGCGCTCAAGGCACAGCAGCTCGCGGAGAAAATTGTCGAAAAGATTATCGTGCGCAAGGTCGCTGAACGCCGCCGTCTGCCGGCGCGCCGTTCAGGGTACACGCAAAAGGCGGTCATCGGCGGCCATAAGGTATATCTGCGTACCGGTGAGTATGAAGATGGTTCGCTCGGTGAAATCTTTCTCGATATGCACAAAGAGGGCGCTGCGTTCCGCTCGCTGATGAACGGCTTTGCAATTGCCGTCTCACTCGGCCTGCAGTACGGCGTGCCGCTTGAAGAATTTGTCGAGGCATTTGTATTTACCAAGTTTGAACCCAACGGGGTAGTGCAGGGCCACGACCGCGTGAAGATGGCAACCTCGGTGATGGATTTTATTTTCCGCGAGCTCGCGATTACGTATCTCGAGCGTAATGACCTCGCGCATGTTTCGCCCGAAGCTCTGGTCGTCGATCAGACAACGACTAAAGACGAAGTGATCGGCGAAGAAGCCATCACCGACATGGTCGAACCTGTTGCAGTGGGTGAGAGCAAAACACGTTCGGGCCTCAAGGTGAAAGTTAGCGCCAACCAGATACAAGAAGCGCGCATCAAGGGTTATGAAGGCACTGCCTGTCCCGAGTGCAGCTCGATGACGCTGGTCCGCAACGGTTCATGCCTTAAGTGTGAAACGTGTGGAGCAACGACTGGTTGTTCTTAATCAACAATAACTTCATGCGGGCAAATCCCGCATGAAGTTATTGAATCAGGGAATAAATTCGCACAGATACGCCGCATCCGCGGCGATTTTTAACTGGAATTTCGAGTTCGCTGCGACCTCAAATTTCTGGCCTGCGCTGAATGTCTGCCAATCGCTGCTGCCTGGCAGTTTTACCGTCATGGCGCCCGCCACAACCGTCATTATTTCTTTCAGACCGGTGGAAAATTCGTATTCACCTGCAGCCATCACACCGCAAGTCGCTTTATTGCCTGCTACCGACAACGTCAGCGATTTGACGTTGCCCTGAAAATATTCATTTACCTGAATCATGGGAAAGTTTTTGCTTGTGCGACAGGCTGTCGCGCGTTGCAACAGCATTCTAACCGATAGCTGCGCAGAATGAATGTACCACCGTTTCGCGGTGGTACATTCATTCTGCGATTATGAGCCCGTCCGGCGAAACAGAAGATAACACAGGTCTTC
>JAEUSA010000299.1 GCA_016788945.1 Leptospiraceae bacterium | reverse complement strand
AGATTGCCGGCATTCATCTCGAAAAGCTGCAGCGGAAAGATGCTGGTAAAGACGAAAAGATCTCTCCATTGAACGGCGCCAAAGCGGGCACGGTTCTGATAAAGTAATACCAGCAGCACGAACGATATCAGTGTTGCGGCGATCATCCATAATCTGCGTTTATGCCCCGTCGTCGTACGACCCCGGAGAAAGAAAAATAAAAACACCAGTAAGCTCAGAGTAGCAATAAAGGCGGTTTGTGTATGGCTGACCGCACTTCCCAAAAAGAAGATGGCCTTGAGTAAAAGCCAGCGTCGCTGCAAATTTAAGCGGCCTTCGTTGTGCAGCGGCAGCAGAATCTGCCGTAAGAGCAGAGTCAAAAACAGCAGCCCGACATAATTTTTGATGAAATTGGTGCGGCAGAATTGCAGGTATGAACTCGCGAGCAACAGCACGGCGAAACCATCGGCGATGGCCCTTGAAGCAAATACGCGCAGCAATGCGCTAGCGCTCCAAAAAAATGCGACCGAGCAAAGCGCTACAAAAATCTTATTCATGACGACAATGTCAGGTCCCAAACGCGAGAAATAGGCCATTGCATACAGAACCCACGACGAATCGCTGGCGAAGAACCTTCCTTTTTCGAGATAAGAACGTATCTGCGCAGCATAATAATACCCGTCGATGCCGACCGCGAAGGATGTAGCCTGCAGAGCCCACAACGTGGTCAGAAAAACAGCGAGAGATATTGCCGTGCCGAAAACTATACGTTCAAATTTTTTCATCGTGGATTTCCCGCAGATAGAAAGAGCGGCAAATGGTTTCGGTGACTTCGCCCCGGTGTCGCAACGTGGTGATGGCTACCCGCCCATCCGAAACCGTCGGTTCTGCCTTAAAAATGATTTGGGTCGGTGTGAATTTTTGTCTCGCTGATATACGCAAAATCAGCGCATTTTGCTCCACGTGAAAATTCCACACGAACGTATAATCGGTTCCGTTCTGGAATACGAGGTTTTTGTAACCAAACACAATTGCCGCATCGGCGCCCAAAGGTGTATAACGTTCTTCTTCGCGGTAAATATCGCGCGAATGAGCATGGCGCTCATGGACAGTCATGCCGAGTTTCAGCGCTGCAAGATAAATGATGCCTGAAAGCTGGCATAATCCGCCGCCGTAGCCGGCGGTGAGTCGGCCCCTCAGCAACGTGCGACCGAGAGCGAAACCATTGTGTGCCCCCGGGCGAGGTACAAAATGCCACCATGAAAACCAGCTGCCCGGCGGCATGACGAGCCCTTCGATTTCGGCGATCGCGCGGCGCATATTGGCGATTTTACCCTCAGCGTATTCGGTGGCATGAATCGGCTGTTTCTCTTCAAACACAATCTGCCAATCAGAAGGCAGCGGGCCGAGACGGTGGCGCGCGAGGCGAAAACGGCGGCCGCGCAGAAAAAAAACAACCAGCAACAGGTAATGACGCAACACGCTGAACATATTACTTGCAGGCTATGAACGGCCGCAGGCGAGGCGGAAACAGCATGGCAGTGCGCCATAGCAGGTAAAGCGAAGCGGTACTCAGAGCAACGACGGCGGCATATTTGACTGCGATAGGGTAAGTGAGCGGCAGTGCCATGAGCCCCCACAGTAAAATCAACGGCTGGTGCCATAGGTAGATGAACCATATCTGGCGCCTCGCCGAATTCAACCAGCCGATCGGCTTCGGCTGACGCGCCGCAAGCCGCATAAACAAAAACAGCAAAGCCATGTTGGTGACTGCCTTTGAGCCCTGCGATAAAACAGGTAACCAGCCCGCATCGTGGTAAACGGAAAACAGGCGCAAGTAGCCATAAACCGCATGGAGCGCGATCGCTGTGGTGAGCAGTGCGGCAACGACCGGCAATGAAAAAGCGCGGTCGAGCCGGCTCGAACAGACCGCGACGCCGCAGGTGAAGTGCGCAAAATAAACGGCGAAGCTGTACCATGAACCGAGTGTGTCGCGCGCATCGGTCGCGACAAAACCACGCACTGACTGTATTGTGGCGATCAGCAAGAGTGAAACTGCCATAAATGCCAACGGATACCTGTTCATCATGCGGACGGTGCTGCCCGCGAAACGGTAGAATGCATACAGTACAAGTATGCATCCCCACAAGTACACAATAAACCACAAATGGTGCAGGCTTAAGAGGCCCTGCGGATATAGCGCGAGGGCCACGGGGATACGCCCGGGTTGCGCAGCATTTTCAAGCGCGATCTGTGCCGGGTTAATCAGCAGTACACCCGTCAGCACGGCCGCCGCAGAGAAGCGCAAATGTTTTGCGACGTAATCTTTGAGCGGCATTTTCTGGGCGAGGTAGCGCGCGAGATAACCCGAGGCAAAAAACAACAAAGTGAGGCGAAAGTTACCGGAAAAAAATAGGCCATAGGTTATTTCTTTGCTGCGCTGCGCATTGTTCATATACCAATCACGAAAACTGAAAAGCATGCCGGTGTGGAAAAAGATCAGCAATACGACGGCGAAAAAACGGAGATTGTCGATGAATACAAGCCTACCTCTATTGGCGGTGAAAGGCAATGTGCTTGACCCTGTCCCGTTAGATTCGAAATCCGCAGCCATGATACGCAAAACTTCACTTCTTGCCCTGATCGCACTGGCAACTGCATTCTGCGGCAAGAAAGAACAGGCGCCTGCGACCGTTGAAATGCCCGCGAATCAGGGCGTCGCGTTCAAAGAAGTCGATCATTACCGTACGGTCACCAAAACTTCGACAGTCATGCGCCGTGGCCCCGGAAAGAATTTTGACGCGGTCACGTGCAAGCTTATGAATGAAAAAGGCGATCGGCAGCCGGGCAAAACTCTGCCGCCGAAATATATCGTCGAAGTCATCGGTCGCAGCGAAAAACAAGATACGATCGAAAAGGCTACCGACTATTGGCTTGCCGTGCGTCCGTTAGGCGTCGAGAACAGCTATATGAGCTCGAGCAACTGCGACGAAACCATCTGGGTATTCGGCGGCCTGCTCGAAAAATAATCCGTAGTTCATTCGATGCGGCAATCCGCCAGCTTGCGGATAAATGGTTTTAGTGAACCTTCTTTCTCCAGCGTCGGTTCGATGTTTGCCTGCAGGTGGTAGTTGAGCTCGCAGCGCGCTGCCTCGGCTGATAGCGTCAGGGTTTTCGTCACGGACGCACTTTCGCCGACTTTTGCCGACCTGAGCGTCGTATCGGAAATCAGCTGCTGATCTACCACACGCACTTCTTTGCGAAATTCTTCGCGGTAAAGCTCGTTGCCCTGTTTGTCAAACAATGTCAGACGAACCGCGCGAAACAGGTCGCCGGTCGGGTAATGGTGACCAATGGGCGGAGTTCTGAGCGTGTACGTGATTTCACCCGGTTTGTGGATGCGCCGTTTCACCCGAATCTGAAACTTTTCGCGCATGTCTTCACCCGTCGTCTGGTGCAACGAATGGTCTGCCCCTTTGTAATGGCAGTCGCCGCAGCGCTTATCGGAATATAGCTTGCGCAGCGACAAGTGCTCGGCAACGACGTTTTGCATCGCAGGTTCATGCTGGTAGACGACGACGGGCTTAACTTCGGCAGGAAAGCTGAACTGGTGGCAGCCAGCACAGAATTTTTCGGTACGCAGGTTCTTGTCGACCGTGACCTCGTGCTTCTTTCCCGTGGGGTCGCGTGATTTTTTTCCGCTGCCGATAATCTTGCCGTCGCGGATATGGCAGACGGCACAGGTAATTCCCTGTTCTATAAATGCCGGCATCTGTGTCCGGGCGATACCGCCTTTAGCCAGCCAGCCGATAATACGTTCGACATCCGCCTGATTGCCCGACCAGAGCGGTGTGTGGCAGTTCAGGCACCAGGCTTCGCGGTCACGCTGAACGGCGTGCGCGAAGATGTGGTTGGTGAACGCGCGCGCGTGCACCGATTCATGCCACGTTGTGTACTCAAACTGATGGCACTTGCCGCAGTCGCGCGCGTCGAGGCTGAGTTTTTCCGGTCTGATTTTTGCGGCATTGACGGGATGCGACCCTTTGCTGAACCGCGAAGCGGCGATGCCGTCGGTCTCGCTTTTGACACGAATATGGCACGGAATGCATGAGGTGATGGCCGTCGGTACAGAAACGCCCGGATGCCGTGACGCGATCCAGTAGTTAACCCCCGCCAGTAGAGTGAGAGTGGCGAAACCGACGAGGGCGAGATAGAGCTTGCGCAAGCCGTCTGCAGTTAGTCGAATTTCTGATCGGTTCGCGCTAACCGAAAGAATGAATTGCAGCTGCGGTAGTCATTTTCGTTGCTGGTTTTCGCGAAATCAGCGTGTACATTTCTGGACTCTGAGGGATAAGAATCTTTGTCTGCATTCTTTTCGAAAATTGCCGCCGGCCTGAACGTGACGCGCACTTTTTCTCGGTTATCAAAGCACACCATGTCCACTTCAACATCTTCGCACATCCGCTGGCAATACGTTGCCTTACCTTTGATACCCATTTGCGCCAGCTTGCTGTCTTTTTCGTATTTCTGATACCAGTTAATCTGGCCTTTGGTGCGGTCAGAAACATCGCCGTATGGCGCGAACTTATCGGGAATTTTGCCCGAATATTTACCGTCGCTGTCTTCGCCGAACCGATTCTTAACCGCCGCAAGCACGATCCAGAAATTGCGTCCCTTGCTCAGATCGATTTCATATTCGAACATGCCGTTCTTGCGGTTAATGCCGCCCTGGCCATATTTCATGGCAATACGCAGCAGGGCTAAGTCGAAATCGTTTTCGGCGACTATGGTTTTATATTCGGGAATCGCTTTGACGAATTTCTGGATTTCCGCCGGGTTGCCGCTCTTGAGAAACAAAGATTCTTCGACCGGTTCGAGCAGCGGTGCCGATGTTTTGTCTTTGCCTAACTGGAAGGAGATACCTTTTTCATGTGCATACGCCACGAGTTCGTATTCGGGCACCTGTACTTCGGCTCTTTTCCCCTCGGCTTCGTACGCAACGATCAGGCCGTTTTTGACTGTCGGACGAACCTCGATTTTTGCGGCTGCAGCCGGTTTGTTCTCTGTATTTTCTTGTGCATAAAGCGCCGCGCCGCCGGGAGCCGCAATTGGTGCAGCAGCTGATGGGACATTCACACTGAAAGCGCTGCTCTTCGCGATGCGGGCGAAGAGTTCGCCGCGCAGCATTTGCGGTGCCGAGATTCGGTTGAACGCGGCTGCCATGGCTTTGTAAGATGCATGCGCAAAAGGAAAGTCGTCCAGTTGGCGTCGCAGCAGGGTCTCGTATTCAGCTTGCAGGTCTTTGCGCAATTCGCGCAAGAACAGGCTTTGGCCTACTGCAAGGTTTGCCCCCTGCGTCTTGGCCAGTTCTTCGTAAAAAGGATACATGCGCACGAAATCGGGGGACGGCTTTTCGGCATACTCTTTATCAAGATAGCTGCGCGCCAAGTATAACAGGTCGCCATAAACGGAAAGCAAACTGGTTTCGGGAACGTTGGCGCGCAGAATCACTTGGTCGAAGACCATCGGCAGGTCTTTTTTGACACCCGCCGCATACCAGTCGCGTGCCTGCAGGTATTCTTGAATCTGCCGGCTTTCTGTTATGACGAAGCGCGCTGATGACGCGTCTGCCGGGGGTTCTTTGTACTCATTCTTGAAAGGCATCGCGGTGGGGTTAACCGCGTGCGTCAGGTTGCGCGGAATGTAGACTTTTTTACCATTGCATTTGAGTTCTGCCGGGCAATTCATCTGCAGATAGAAGTAGTCGGTGTCTTTAAACGTTACGCGCAGTAGGCCCTCAACAGGCATTTGCGCGAGGCGTGAGGAATCCCACATGATCATCTCTTTTTTCAGAGGTTCTTGCAGAATCTCGACCTTGGCGCCGCTCTTAATATGCATGACTGCATGTGGCGCCTCGAAGGCGACGAATTGTTTTTTTACGCAGTTCATGAGAGCGAGACTTGTGACGAGCGCAGCGCTCAGGTTAATTTTTCGCATGGGGCACACGCTCGTTCACAAAACTCAAACCGGCAAGTGAATTTTGGATGCCTGCCTGTCACTCTCAGCGGCGACGGTCGGCCATGAAAGAATTCGATCTGGCAGTCATCGGCGGCGGGCCCGCCGGCTATGTTTCGGCAATACGCGCGGCGCAGCTCAAAATGAGCGTCGCCATCATCGAAAAACGGGCGACTCTCGGTGGCACCTGCCTCAATGTGGGATGCATACCGTCGAAAGCGCTGTTGGATTCATCGGAGCACTATGAGAACGCGCTGAAGAATTTTGCCGAGCACGGTATTTCGGCCAAAGATGTGAAAATGGATGTCGCGCAGATGCTCAAGCGCAAAGACAAAGTGGTCTCTGAGGTCACTGCAGGTGTGGATTTCTTAATGAAGAAAAATAAGATCGAGCGCTTTGTTGGCTTCGGCACGATCACGGGGCCAAACGAAGTGCAGGTCTTAAGCCCTGACCAGAAATCTACGGTAGAGACTCTCAAAGTGAAGAAAATCATTCTGGCGACCGGATCGATCCCCATTGAGTTACCGACGGTACCTGTAGATGGAAAAGTTATTGTGACATCGGATCACGCGATCGCGCTACCGAAAGTTCCGCAGCACATGATCGTGATTGGTGCGGGAGTGATCGGTCTTGAGTTAGGTTCGGTCTGGCGGCGCCTCGGAGCAAAAGTCAGCGTGATCGAATTTCTGCCGCGTCTGTTCGGGACAGCCGACAGGCAGATGTCGAACCTCGCGCAGCGCATCTATGAGCAGCAGGGTATGGAATTCTTTTTCGAGCATAAAGTCGAAAAGGCTGAAGTCAAGGGCAAGGGTGCAGTCGTCACGGTGAAAAATCCGGCAGGCGAAACCAAAACCTTTGAAGGTGACGTCGTGCTCTGCGCCGTCGGACGCAAGCCATACCTTGACGGGCTCGGCCT
>JAEUSA010000283.1 GCA_016788945.1 Leptospiraceae bacterium | reverse complement strand
TGCCGAAACCGAATGCATTTTCGCTGTCGGTGCGCACATACCGCGGGGTCAGACTGAGGCCGGTGGCGACACGCCGAGAGAGAAAACTACCATAGCCGAAGCTGAGCGCAAATGCTTGGTCTTGCGCCTGAAGGTATTCGCCCGACATGGTGATGCCGCCAAACGGACTGTAGAGTGCGCCCTCGGCGAAGTATCCCTGCAGTGCCGGCCCCATGACCGCGCCGGCAAAAAAAGCATTCTGGTCACCGTAACCGAGAAATGCCGGATTCACCATCGCCGCAGATTGCGCCGGCATATTATGCCCGGCCTGCCCCCCGATTGCCGAATTCATCGGCCGCAGCGGTAGGTGCAGGTAGTCGCGGGTGTATTCGGCGAACAGCGGGCTCGTCAAAGCGACGAAAAAGATGGCGGTTTTCTTCAGCAAAGTTGATGCGGAATAGAGACAAAAGACACGCGGAAAAGCCATAAAAAGCTGCGCCGGCAGCTCAGATCACCGGTAGCACTGCTGATGCGGCCCGGGCGCAATTTGGCTGTCATCAGCGATTTTCCGCAAAATGCTCCCCAAAGCCGCATAAGCGCAAATTATACTACAAATTTCGCGGGTTTTTCTCGAAAATAGTATATGCAGGATATTGATTTCAGCCGCTATTATCGTAAGCAGCGCCGGCCGTTTTCCGGTGCCGAAACAGCGGAAGTAAAGACGGGAAACGCCCCCGTGAACAAAATTTCGCTCTATCTTGCGATTGCCTTTTCCTCTCTCGCGATTGGCTTTATCGGCGGTACGCAACTGCAAAAAAACAAGATGGTGCGCGAAATTGAAGGCAAGGTTCTGCCCGACAGCATTGCCACCGACAAGATCGCCAACACGTCGCCTGATGCCGAAAAGGGTGGCGACCCGGTGCGCATGACGCGCCCCGAAGACAAGCCGGCGGAAAAAGACAGTACCGGCAGCTTTTTGATTCTCGCAAAGATCTTCGCCGATGAAAAAGAAGCTTCGCTTGCCGGTCTTAGCCTCAAACGCAGCGGCCACAAGGCGTTTATGGCGCGCAATGGGCGCAAAGTGAAGCTCTACGTTGGCCCGATCGAAGGCAAAGGTGAAGCCTACGAAGCTCTCGCTAAACTCAAGAAGAACAGCGAATTCTCCGGCGCAATTCTTTACCGCAAATAGATTGAGCAGAAAATTTGTGCAAACACTCCCGGTTTGCGCATATTTCAGCCGCCCATGACGCGCCAGGCGACCGAGGACGACGCGAAACAAATCGCCGAGCTCCTTAAACCCCATGTCGAGAGCAAAGTATTGCTCCACCGCTCGACCGAAGAGATAAAACAAAACCTCGATAAAACCCTGGTGGATGTCGATGCGGGCCGGGTTGTCGGCACCGTCAGCCTCGTTTTTTTCACTCCCTCGCTGTGCGAGATACGTGCGCTCGCTATTTCACCCGCAACGCAGGGGCACGGCATCGGCAAACGCCTTGTGCTTGCCGCCGAGCAGATGGCGCTGTCGCTGCAGACAGAGCGACCGATGCGTTTTTTTGCACTCACCTACACACCCGAGTTCTTCGAGCGCTGTGGCTATGCGCGGACGACCAAAGATATGTTCCCCGAGAAAATTTATGAGGTGTGTAATTTCTGTCTGCGCAAAGATGACTGCCATGAAATTGCGGTTCAGAAAACCGTTAGGTGACGAAAAGTTGCCGACCTAACGGTTTTTTTTGGCACGAAAAAAATAAATCCGCCTCAGACGAAGGAAAGAATTTTTTGAGGAAAAGGTTGACGGCACACTTGTGCAGAATACGATGTGACATAATTTTGCTGATGAGACATAATTCTGGCACGGCAACTATCTGCGGGGAACTCGCCTGAGTCGTATGGATTTTTTCCGTAAAGTCCGTCCAGTGTTGCTTGTCGCCGCCGCGGTGGCTCTTTCTATTTTTGCGGCGATCTATGTGTTCAAATTTTTTAACCGTGCGAGTGTCGAAAAGGCCCTCGCGGGCCGCGACGGCTTCTCGATGCTGTTCGTTGTCACCTCTGCGCACGATGAAAAAAAAGTTCAGGTAGTCTCGCTGGCGCAGATTTTCCCCGCGACGCAGCGCATCGGTGTCATTTCGTTCTTTCCGGCGATTCGTCTGAAAGATGACGAGCAAAGCCTTGAAGAAATTTACCGTGGTAAGGGTGTCTCTGGTGTAAGTTCGGCAGTTGCCGATTTTCTCGGTACGAAGATAACGGCCTACGTGAAGGTGCGTGACAATGTTCTGGCGCAGCTTGTCGATATCCTTGGCGGTATCGATTATTTTCTGCCTTCGACAGATCTGCTCAAAGACGAAAATCTGCCACACGGCCAGTTTGTTTTAGACGGCAGCCTCGTCCCTCGCTTGCTGAATCCCCCGGAAAAAAACGAATATACCCCCGCATTTAAGCTGTTTCGCTATTATTCACTGCTTTTGAACGCCTGGCATCAGCGCGCCAAATTGTGGCCGCTAATTAAAGATGAAAAGATTTTCGCGCTCGCGGTAAAAAATGTCGAAACGAATACGGCGGCGTACGATCTTTATGCGCTGGCGCAGCATTTTGCCACACAGAAGGGCTGGGTGCCGATTCTGCTTGAGGTTCCTGTGCGCCGCGTCAAAGACGCGTTTCTCGTCGATAAAGACTCCGCTTCGCTCTATTTTCGCAATCTGACCAAACAACTGACACAGAAAGAGCATCCATTCGTCAACGATCCACCAAAGATGGAAGTCAAGAACGGCACGCACGTGGCCAATCTCGCCCGTACTATGCGCACTGAGCTCTCGCGCAAGGGAGTGCAGATTCTCGAATTTACCAACGCCGATCACAACGATTACGAACAGACAATACTCTTGGGTACGAGCGGCAATGCGTTCTACCTCGAAAGCATAGCGCGTATCATGGGCGTGCAGCGGTCTTACGCCGCGGTCAACCGTTCGCTGTTCACCGATCTCGTGCTGGTGCTCGGCAAAGACTACAATAAGCTCAAGGGCGAGGAGGTCATACGGTGAGCGCCGAGAATGACCTGAAGAACATCGCCCTGATCGTCAAGGCACTCGACGATAAGAAAGCGGGCGATATTGTCGTGCTCGATCTCAGAACGCAGTCTTCATATCTCAGCTACTTTGTCATAGTCACTGCGCTTTCACGGGCGCACGTAAAGACTCTATTCGATGAAGTGCATAAAACGGCCGTTGAGCACAATATCGAAAGGCCGCGCCCGCAATCACCACAGTTCGACAGCGGTTGGGTGACGTATGACTTTGGTTTTTACGTAATCCACATTTTCGAAGAAGAGAAACGGAAATTCTATAACCTCGAAGCGATCTGGAAGAATGCGACGCGCGTCGATCTGACAGAAGCACGTTCTGATAACCTTACCCCCCGAAAGGGAGATTCGAAAGGAATGCAGAAAAAAGCGGCGAAAACGCCGGTGAAATCTGCAAGCTTTTCGAAAAAGAAGACGACAATCAAGAAGAAGACGACAAAGGAGAAAACAATGGCGACAGCAAAGAAAAAACCTGCTAAGAAAAAAGCAGCTAAGAAAACTGCTAAGAAAAAAGCCGCGAAAAAGAAATAACTTTTCGCGTGATTTTCCCCTGACGGGGAATCATTGGTTAAGGGGCCAAAACGGGCATTGTCCGGAACTGGCCCCTTTTTTTATTCCTTAAGAACATCTCCATAAATCTTTTAGGTTAGTCTACCATTGGCATCGGCACCGTTTTTGACACCCGAAAACCGGCTGGGTGCAAAGCCTTATCTGGACAGTCAGGATTTTCACAATGCGACGGTGGGCCGCCGGGGGTTTTACGAATCGACGCCATGGTATTTTCTCGTCGCCCGAACCGTAACAATTAAACCAGCCCGTAGCCTCACAGCCTTTGGCCTGTAAGGCAATATGGCCAATAGAGTCGACTGTCAATACATCCAGAATCATTAGACTTTACAAAAGAAAATCCATACAAGGCATGCCAAGGATGATTCGGGTATGTTGCGGCCGTAGCTTGCGCTCCTTGTTTCAACGCAATCTTATTCTAAGCATATCAATCTTTTTCTGCTTTTCTCAGTGCTCTTCAAATATTGCCTCAACGAGGTCAGACGATAATTTTTTGCGCGGCGAGCAAAAACTTCTACTGCAGCATAAAAAACCCGGTCACGCAAAGCCTCTGATTGCAGTCGTCGGCGCAAATTCCGGTAGCGAAACAACCGATTATATTATTCCTCTGAGCGTGCTCCGGCGCAGTGGGGTTGCTCAAGTTATCGCATTGTCTACGGAAGCGGGACCAATTTTACTTATGCCTGCTTTGAAAATGTACGCCGACCAGACGGTAGATGAGTTTGACAAGAGCCATCCCGAAGGAGCAGACATAGTTATTGTGCCTGCTTTGCATGACTCGCAAGACGCAGTTCTCATTTCATGGATTAAGAAACAATTCTCTCAAGGTGCGACAGTCGTTAGCATCTGTGAAGGTGCGAGGGTTGTGGCGAATGCTGGCCTCTTCACTGGCGGCTCGGCAACAACCCATTGGTATGCGTTTGACGATTTGAAAAAGCGGAGTACTGATGTCGAATGGCGACAGGATGCACGCTATATTCAAAATGGACGAGTAATCTCGACAGCTGGCGTAACCGCCTCTATTCCTGCATCCATAGCTCTGGTCGAAGCAATTGCCGGAAAGAAAACAGCCGAAAATTTGGCCAAAGACCTTCACATAGAATCTTATGCCAATCGCCACGACGGAAGCAAATTTCGGCTGGATTGGGGTTATAGGTGGCTAGCCGTAAAAAACATTCTATCATTCTGGAGCAATGAGAAAATTGGCATTTCGATGCGACCGGGAGTTGATGAATTGGGTCTTGCGCTTATTGCAGATGCCTACTCGCGAACGTATCGCTCGAAAGCAGTCACGCTGAACAACTTGCCAGTAGTCGAGAGCCTGAGTGGATTGCGGTTCATACCCGATGCAAACGAGGATACAAAAGTTGATGTTTTGGTGCCATTCGAAACTTTACGTTTGGGTGAAAAGGCTCTTGTGAAAGCACTTACGGCAATCCGCGAGCGCTATGGTCACCGCAACGCAGCATTCGTCGCACTGCAACTGGAATATCCCTATGAATAACTTAAGGCTGCAAAATGGTGGACTATTCTTTCTTCAGGTCGCACACGGATAGTTCACCGATACCAAAGGAAGTGGCGTAAAAATCCGCTTCTTAGGGTTTTGCTCGTCTGTTTCGATGATTACTGCAGTGTGCGGTTTGTCGGCACGGCGACGCCGGTATCAATCGCCCCGAACTGTTCTTCATAGCGCCGGATGTTCTCTTGCAGGGCCTGCAGCAAGCGTTTGGCATGCCCGGGGGTGAGAATGATGCGTGAAACCAGCTTTCCGAACGGAGCGGGGTGCTGTTGAATGAACAGGTAATCGAGAATGAACTCTTCTTTGGCATGGCCGATATTGGTGACGTTGGCAAACAGGCCCTTCAGTATTTCGGGATCAAGATGTATCTCTATCTTATTATCACCGCCAAGGTTTTGCGCCGCGCTCATGCCGCTCAAAAAGGACAGGCTTACTGCTTGACAACGACAAAAAAGAAGCATGATAGCGCCATGAGTTCTATTCTTACAGTGCGTCTCAAAGCCCACCCAGAAGTTTTTGGTCGCGCTTTTCATCGTCTGGCCATTATTGCTTTGGCTCTGGTTATTCCACTATCTAGCGGTTGCGTAGACCATTATGCCGATCATCACGGTCGCGGTGACGAAGCGCGCTACATTGCGGCGGGCAACACCGATCGTGAACAATTTGTCGGCAGCATCTATTTCGGCACAGCCTCCTCAACGCTCTCGAAGGCGGCGCTCGCCGACCTCGGTCATATGGCTGCGCGCGTTCAAGAACGGCGTTACCTCGGTGGGCGAGTCATTCTTGTTGGCTACGCAGACCGTAAGCGCGGAGTCGAAGAAAATTCAGAATTAGCGCAGGAGCGAGCGCAGCGAGTTGCGATCGCGCTCGAAAAGAAGGGCGTGGCACTCGAACGTATTGTCATCGATGCGCGCGCGATCCGTTTTACCAAACCGCAGGCGGGCGAGCGGCGGGTTGATATTTTCGTTGAAACCGGCGGCGTAGGACGCACGCATTCTTATTACCCAATTCTGGTCGGCTTTTTTCTGCTAGTCAGCTGCGCCGTGGCGGTAATTATTTTTCGTCGGCGCCGTTAAAGCGCAAACATTTCCGCGACAATTTCTTTTGCCCGGCTGAAAAAGGCTTCTTCTTCAGCCCGGGAAAAAGGTCCCCAGATGCCCCGCTGCATGCGCTTGGCGAGTTCCACATATTCGAGCGAACCCGCCACGGTATAGGCCGTCTTGGCTTTATTTTCGAAGATCTTAATCGATGAACCATCGGGTGTTACCAGCGCGCGTGGCGGAATTTTCGTACCGCCGCGAATCATGCAACCCGCAGTAATCATCGCACCGTCGCCGATTTCGGCATCGTCAAGCACGACGCTGCCGATGCCGATCAGCACCGCGCGGCCGATGCTGCAACCATGGATCATGGCATTGTGCCCTACGAGCGTATAGTCGCCGATGGTTACCCCGCGGCGTGAATCGCTGTGTAGCGTAGAGTTATCTTGTATGTTGACGTACTTGCCCAATACAAAGGCGTTCATGTCGGCGCGCGCGACCACACCGGGCCATAACGATGAAAACTCGCCCATCGTAATGTCGCCATAAGCGAATGCACGATCGTGAATGAAAGCTGTCGGATGTATCTTGTCGGATGTATAGAGCAACCGTTGCGCTGGTTTTTTCGCAGTGGTCTTCTTGGTAGTTGTCTTTTTAGCGGGCATATTATGGTGCTGCGGAAAATTTACGCTGATAAATCGCGTAGTCGCCTTCGCGCTGGCTGATGTAGTAGAGCCGGCTGTTCTTCAGATCGACAACCGGAAAAAGATCATTGCCGGGCGCATTGGTCACCTGATCGACGCGGTTCGAACCGAGTGAGACCGCGTAGACGTCGTTATTGCCAGAAACATTCGAAACGGCAAAAATGAGCAGACCCTGAATGTCTGTCGTCGGTTGAAAGGTGAATCCGCCCGGGCCGAACAGTGGGTTTACTTTGAGTGACGAGCGGTCGAGCCTGAACAGTGAGAATGAGCTGCCGGCGCGGTTTGAATAAAAGAAGATACTCTGGCCGTTTGACGAATAGACCGGCCCAAAATCGAAGTTCTGCTCATTGGTGAGTCGATTTTCTTTGCGCGTCGAAAGATTCATTTCATAGAGGTTGTATTTATTGTCTCTTTTGGAGTAGTAGGCCAGCCATTTGCCGTCAGGGGAGAGCGACGGGAACTCACACCAATTGAGGCGGTCGGTGATCTGCGTGACCGTGCCGTCGGCGATATTGACCTTTTTGATGGAGCCTGAGCCGACCTCGTTGATAAAAAAATAGATTTCACTGCCATCGGGTGAAAATACCGGTTGGGTCTCGAGGTATTGTGTTTTGGTTACGGTGATTTTTTCTTTGGTTTCGATATTATAGACCACAATATCGCCTTTTTGGTCCCGGTAATCGGAGCTGAAAGCCAGCTTTTTGCCGTCGCGCGAAATCGCCAAGGTCTGCAACTTACCGTATTCGCCGAAAATGCGTATGGGTTCGTTGATGGTAAAGCTCGAAGCGTTCAGTACTTGTAACGCAGTAAATACGCTGGCAAACACGCAGGCAATGGCAAGGGCATACGCAGCGCGCATTCGCCATCTTGCAGAAGGCAAATGCATTTGCAAGCGGCAAAAACGCCGCTCTTTTGGCCTTGTACTCTAGTGTATTCCGGTTGCGGTCAAAAAACCTTGAACAGGCTGAGCATTCCCGGCGCGAGGCGGCGTGTCAGGTCGAGCACCTTGGCGGTTGGACCCGGCAGAATAAAATCGGTTTTGCTGGCGATGGCCTTGATCGTCTCGCGAATCACATTCTCGGGGGATTCAATGAGAAACTGCGGGTAATCCTCTACATTGACATTGATGCCGAAGCGCTCAGACTGCAGAATTGCCGTGCGCGTAAAGAATGGATGTACGGTCGATACGTGAATACCGTGTTTTTCATATTCGAGTCGGATAGCGTCGGAAAAACCTTTAATACCGTGTTTCGATGCGGTATACGGTGCACCACCGGGCAGGGGGACAATACCCGCCACGGATGAGATATTCACAATGTGGCCGCTACCCCGCGATTTCATGTCCGGAAGAAAAAAATGGCATATGCGCATCGGTGAGATGAGATTGATGTTCATCAGCTTTTCCCAGCGGTCGAGTGGCACGTCGCCAAATGCCCCTGCCTGCGCGATGCCCGCGTTGTTGATAATGATATCAGGGCAGTGGGTAACTTTTTTGACATCCGCCAAAAAGCGCTCAGTACCTTCTTTGCTGCCGATGTCTCCCGCTATCATTGCGAGAACGCGGCCACGGCCTGAATATGACTTGTAGCGATCGAGCGACTCAAGTTTGACATCAGAGAGTATCAGTTCACCGCCGAGGTCCATGAGTTGTGTGGCAAACTCGCCACCAAGCCCGCCGCCGGCACCTGTCAGGAGGATAGATTTACCTGCAAAGTATGACATAGTGCAGGGCATAAAAACTTGAACAACGCGTCAAGTATATGGGCCGAAGCAAGGTCGCACCATCGGTGCGACCTTGCTTCGGCTTTACCCGTTGTCTCAGATACCTGACCGGCCGCTGTGAGTGTTTTTTATTCTTACGCCGAGGGCATTGCCATTATTCTATCAGTGCTGCTGCGGCTGGCAGCTGAAAGCATTGCGCAGTGGTTTAGGCGTAGGGCTATGCGCATTGCCGCTGTCTTTGCGGCGTTGGCTGCACTCGTCATCATCGCACACCATGCGATGCCCGGTGTGCTCGCCGCCGCTTACGCCGACCTTGATCGTGCAAAATCTCCATGGGCTGAACGTTGGCGCACCTTCGACACAAAATGCAGCCTTACTTTTTGCGCTTCGTTTTTTCCATCGCCGGTGCGTCATTACGAATTGCACGTGAAAGAAGAGGGTGGATTTCAAAAATACCTCGCGGCCCTTAAACGCCGTAATGAAAAAAATCCGCCGGCACGGCTCGTGGCCGCGCAGGCATTCATCCGCAATTTTCTTCCTCAGCGTGCCGATGCCTACACGGGCAGGGTGAAACCGCGCGGACCAGAACAGATTTCGGCAATCTATCTGACGGGTACTTCGGCGCGGCCAGCGCGCGTCGATAAGTACCTCGACTTCAGCCGCAAGCAGGGCCTTAATGGCATCGTCTTTGATATTAAAGACGTATTCGGTTTCGTTAACTACCGTACAGAAATCCCTGAAGTCCGAATGACGCAGGGTAAGACGCCCCCTCCATTAGGTGACATAGCGCCGTTGGTTGCCTATTACAAAGAAAAAAAATTCTATACCATTGCGCGCGTTGCACTGTTTCAAGATGAACTGATGGCCGGTAAATTTGCCGACCGCCAGATCAAGCTCAAATCTGGCGCGCCGCTCTTGACGAAAGGACGTACCGTCTGGGTCGACCCGAATAAAAAAGCCGTGCAGGACTATAATCTCGCAATCATTCGCGAGGTTTTGCAGTCCGGTGTCGATGAGATACAGCTCGACTATGTGCGGTACCCGGCCGAAGGTGATTGGAAAATCGCGGCGTACCATGGACTAAATGATTTCGGTGAAAAACCGCGCATCATTACCCAATTTCTGCAAAAAGTGCATTCGCTCACCCGAGCATACGGTGCTCACCTGTCACTCGACGTGTTCGGCGTCGTTGCGTGGCAAGAGCCGCTTGATATCAAAAGCACGGGTCAGAACATGCATATTCTATCGCAGGCGACCGACGTTATTTCGCCTATGCTCTACCCCTCACATTTCGGCCTGTCTTTCGGCGGTATACAGAATCCGGCTGATAAGCCGGCTCTGTTTCTTGAAGAGGGAGTACAGAAGTTACGCGACATTACCAGCAAGCAAATCATCAGGCCATGGGTGCAGGCGTTTAAGTGGCGCGTTACTAACTATTCGCCCGCCTATATTACCGAGCAGATACGCGGCTCGAAAAAAGCGGGTGGTCAGGGTTACCTGTTATGGAATGCGGGCAACGCCTATGAGCACTTTCGCGATCCTTGAAAGTCGCCCAAGCGGTTTCCTCGAAACCCGGTGGCGAATATGACTTTTCAGAGATTCCCTGAATTACTGACAGCAAAATATGTGGCCCGCAGAATATTCCGATCTTGATTTTGATCTACCGGAAGACTTGATCGCGCGTCACCCCGCAGAACCCGCTGACAGCGCGCGTTTAATGGTCATCAGACGCAGCGACCAATCTATCACGCATAGCCATTTCGCGCAGCTCGGTGAATATCTCACCGCCGGAGATAACATTTTTTACAATGCGACGCGGGTAGAAGAGCGTCGTACATATCTGCAAAAACCCGGTTCGGACAAACAATTCGAATGTGTGTTTTTGAAAAAAGTTGCCCCCGCTGCGCTGGGCGCGCCTCTCTCGGGCGAACTGATTACAGGCGCTGACACAGGTGAAATTTGGCAAGTTCTGATGCGGAACATCCGTCGTCTCAAAGACGGCGCGCAGTTGCTGGCGGCGAAAGATCAATCGTATGAGTTTATTCTCTCGCGCAATAGCGGTCAAATTTTTCTCACGACCCGGCGACAGTTGTCGGCAGAGGATTTTGCGCGCATCGGTGAAATGCCGCTAC
>JAEUSA010000280.1 GCA_016788945.1 Leptospiraceae bacterium | reverse complement strand
TTAATATACATATCTTCGACACGCCGGCAAGTTTTTTGAATATGCATAACAAATTACCGGGCGGCGATGCGGTTTCTCAATCAACGGATTACTCCATTTTCCAGTAAACGATTCCCGGTTGCGAAGCCACGTTGGCAACGTCATTACTCCCAATTTTTCCGCTGGCCATATTCAACCCGAGATATAGAGCACCGGTGGTTCCCTGTGAATAGGATGGTCCACCGTCATTCTTTTCGTTATAGGCAGCCCCAAAGAAACGCGCGCCCTCAACCGCACCGGTATTATTCAGCGAAACGAGCAACAGATCTCGCAATCCAAAGCCTTTGAATGATGCACAACCGAAAGTTGCAGCGGTATTCGAGAATGTCAGGTCATAATCCACGAGCAAGCGGAGTCGGCCGCTGGTAAAGAAAAGCCCCGAAGTAGAATCATCTGCGGAACCGCCAATGCCAATGGCCCAAGCCGGTGCCCCACCGGTCGTCGGCAGTTGAGCGACGAACGTATCTCTTCCCCCGGAGTTTCCCACGGCTGCGCAGCTGGTAGGCGAACATCCAAGATTGGTCGCAGTGCTGGTATTGCCTGCTATATAGACTTTCGAGCCTGCCATATGAACAGAAATGTGCCGTCCTGATTCTGCAGCGCCTGCAATGCCCAAACCACGCGCGAAACCGCCTGCGGCCGTCGGAACAGCGCTACCATTGAGCTGCAGACGAGCCACAAATGCATCACCATTACCAGCGTGCGCCATCGAACTCAGGCCGCAGCACGTTGCTCCCGTTGACGAAAAAACCCCCGTCATAAAAAGATTGCCTGATGCAACCTCCACATCAAGTATATAATGATTCGCGGCGAGATCGACTGACCAGGCGCATGCTCCTGTGGTCTCACTCAGCGCTAATAATTGTACGCCATTTGCCAATGCGACAGTTCTGCCTGTCGTTGTCGCAGAACCGGCCGAGCAACCAGAGGCGATGGCGGAACCTAATTGGTAGCTGCCGCCAAGGCTACCGTTGGCATCAGCCTCCACCAGAACATAACCTGCAGGATCATAACCCAACACATGCATTGCATCATTGCTACCCCCATTGCTGGTCGCCCAACGCGCTGCCCAAGTCGTATTTCCGGTGGCTGCGTCGAACTTTGCGAGGAACCCGTCGGTTGAACCGAAAAAGCCCACGCTGCCCGTACCAAAGTTAAAATCAGCGCCAAAGCGGCCTGAAATAACCGGCCCCGTCGGCGTAACCACCATGCGGTCTAAAACATCATTGGCGTTTGAGGTAATGTTAAAAACCCGTTGCCATTGAAAAACATTGAGCGAGTTAAATTTCACGACATAAAGAGCTACGTTTGTGGCCGTAACGTTCCCCCCGCCAAAATTTGTGGTCCCGCTGAACGAACCCGCAATGTAAATATTGCCTGTCGAATCGACCTTTACAATTGGAGGCATATCCTGCGCGTTCCAACCAGTGGAAAAAGATCCTTGCGAGGCTACGGTCGTCGCAGAGGTAATAGCGGGGCCGACGGTAAATTCCAAAGAAACCGGCTGCAATGACACACCGGAGGCATTTTTTATCAGGTTTCCAAATGTCACCCGATAGGTGGTAAAAGTAGTCAGGTTGCTGATCTGGAACGTATAAGGACCGGCACCTGAGCCAGAGAGTGCCGAAGCCGATGCACAGTTCAGGCAACCCTCCGCAGCAGTGACCGTGATGCTGTTTGCTGCAAGGCTTACGCCGGTTACGGACTTGTTGAACGTGACGCTTAAGTTGGCGACCGCCGTACCTTCCACAAGGTTGGTGATGTTATGACTCTGAATAGTCGGGGCGTCGATATCCTGAGTTGTAAAATTCACCTCTGTATCAGTTACCGGGGAAGAACCAAAGATAGAGACTATTCCGGTGGTATAGCGTATCGTGTGACTGACACCACTCGCGAGGCTGGTTTGCGGAGAAACTTCGTAAACATTATCCGAGAGCGCAACGACCGAGAAACCAATCGCGACAGCCCCTTGCTTCAGCTGTATTCCGGCGTGCAGGGAATCTGTTTTGAGTTTTTGTGTTGAGGTAAAAAGAATGCGCGGGTTTAGAGCGACGTCCACTGCACCGTTGGTGGGATATGCAGGGGAAACAGTAGGGCTGCCGAGAAATTTCGCGTCAAGTAATTCAGGCGTACTTTTCCCGACGCACGCCGTAAGATCAATGGCCAGCAAGAAGGCGAACGCGCTCCATACATAACGGTGCATGGTAGTCCAAGGATAACAGTCGCAGGCCAGCGCAAGCAAATTCCTGTATTCGGTTCCCCAGAAAACCCGCAGCTACACGCCTAAAGCCGTAAGAAATTTCTTCAATATGCCTTCGGCTTCAGCCTTGAGCGCCACCTTGTCGGCGGCGAGCGTAGCGGCGGTCGGTTTCTGCCGGCCCATTAAACTCAGATAAGCTTTGATTTTAGGCTCGGTGCCTGATGGGCGGATTGTCAGTCGCGAAAAATCTTTTAACCAGAACTGGATAACATCCCCCTCACCCAACTGTTTCTTCAGTTCGCGGCAGGCATCTGTCGCGGGTTCTTTCGCACCCTTGCGCAGGTCAAGAATGTCGACGACCGCACGGCCGAAATCAACTTTTGCGGCGAATGCTTGCGGGTCGGCAAGTTTGCCGAGAGTTTCGGGCAACAGTTCTGGATTTTTTGACAGATCGATGCTGTGCAGCAATTCATGAAACAGCCCGTGGCGAATGTAAATCTGGTCGAGCGCCTCAACGAGGTCGGTATCTTCGGCGAGTTCGGCGAGAGCGAGCGCAGACGACAAGGAATCCTTATCACGCACCCACGGCACCGGCAGATAACCGAAACTTTCTTCACCGCCGAATAGGTAGTTATCCGGATCTTTGGCAATCTGCTCGGCGATGTATTTGAAACCGGTCAGCGTCTCTACCGTGCGCACACCGTATTCCTCGCCGATCAGGCGTTGCAGCTCGGTTGTGACGATTGTTTTGCAGATATAGGGTGCTTTGAGCGCTTTGGCTTTTTTGCGCGCGAGGCTTTCGCTGAGCAGCGAGCCGATCTGATTGCCCGTCAGAAAATGATATCCGTTTGAGCTGTTCACCCCTTGCGGCGTCGAGGTACGCAGCATACACCCGACACGATCGGCATCGGGGTCGGTGGCGATGAGCAGATCGGGTTTCTCGCCAGCGGCCGCTGCAAGCAGGCGTTCGAACGCCGCAGGCTCTTCGGGATTCGGAGATTTTACCGTCGGGAAGTTGCCATTGGGCTCTGCTTGTTCAGGCAATACACGGAAGTTCGTATAACCAAGATCATGGAATGCGCGATCAAACAGCCAGCCCCCGGTGCCATGCAGTGGCGAATAGAGAATGCGAGATTTTTTGCTGCCTTTGCTGTAAAAAATTTCTTTCGACAGTCGCGCCATATAGGCCTGATAGATTTCTTCTTCCATAAGGTCGGCTTCGGGTATGGGTGTCGCGGCCATGCTGTGCAAATCGGATGGCAACGCCGAATATTCGGTCGCCAGAAAAAGCTGCTGTATTTCTTTATCGACAGGTGAAATGATCTGCCCGCCGTCTGCAGCATAGGCCTTGTAGCCGTTGTACTGCGGCGGGTTATGCGACGCGGTCAGTACGACACCACAATCGGCTTTGAGTTCTCGCACGGCGAACGAGAGCAGCGGCGTCGGAGTTGGCCGCCTGAAGAATTTAACCCTCATGCCCGCGCGCGTCAGCACGTGGTAGCTCAGGCGACTGAACTCAGGCGACGTCAGCCGCGAATCGTAACCCATAGCCAAGAGCGGCGAAGCTGCCTTCTTTTTGAAGTAAGATGCCACCGCCAGATTTAGCCGGCCGATGTTTTGCAGGTTGAGGCGGTTGGTTCCGAGTCCCGTTATGGCGCGCATGCCGCCCGTACCAAAGGCGGGCTCGCCATCGAAAGCGCGCGCCTCTATCAGCTGCAGTTTATTTTTTTCGAGTTCTGACTTTTCGCCTGTTGTCAGCGGGCTGGTCAGAAACTTTGCGTAATATTGCTCGGGTGTGAGAGACATCCTTCATATTTGACCGCAAATTTGCATTGTAAAGCAGAATAGAAAACGCATCGCAGCTAAGTCGGGATGTATAACTTTCAGGACATACGCCAGGTACACCTCGAAGTCACCGAGCGCTGCAATGCGGCATGCCCGCAATGCCCGCGGCGTATCGAGGGTGGTATGCTCAATTCGCGACTGACGATGGCCGAACTGTCTGTTGCCGATGTCGAACGGCTTTTGCCGGGGCACTTTGTGCGCCAACTCAGCAAGGTTTATTTGTGCGGAAATTATGGCGATCCGGCGGCCGCGGCTGATACGCTCGCTATATTGCAGTATCTTCGCCGTGAATCACCTGAACTGCAGCTTGGTGTTCATAGCAATGGCAGCGTGCGCAACGCGGCATGGTGGAGCGAGCTTGCCGGCGTGATCGGCTCGCGCGGTTATGCACGCTTTGCGATTGATGGGCTTGCGGAGAGCAATGCAATCTACCGGCGCAACACGAGCTGGGAAAAAATCATGGAAAATGTGGCAGCGTTTATTGCGGCAGGCGGGCATGCCGAGTGGGATTACATTGTGTTTGCGCATAACGAGCATGAGGTCGAAGAGGCACGCCAGCTCTCTGAGCGATTGGGCTTTAAGGCATTCCAGGTGAAACGTACCGCACGATTTCTCAACCGGCAAACCCTGAATGCCGCCTCACCCGCTGCCGTGCGCGATCGCGGGGGCAGGCAGATCGCCACCATAGAAGCTCCGCGAAACACAAAATACCGCGCTCCCTTGGCTACGAACCTATTGGCCGCGGCCGAAAAAAAACTGAGTTATGAAGACTACCTGACATCAAAGACAATCCGCTGCAAAGCACAACAGAACCGCAGCCTTTACGTGTCAGCGCGTGGTTATCTGCTACCATGCTGCTGGCTGGGTGCGATGCTGCATAATCCTGACGGCGATGAAACGCGGCAATTCGCTGCGCTGTTTCCTGATTTGGAAAAATCGGGAAGCATTGACGGCCTGAAAAATAAACCAAACGAAATCGTCGTGGGCGATTTTTTTCAGCGTCAAATCAGTGAAAAATGGCCAGCCGGTACGGCGAACCGGCTCAAGGTGTGCGCCCGGGTGTGCGGAGAATGAGCGGCCATCACCACGACCACCACCACCATGCCTCGCGAAATATACTCACCGCGCTGATACTCAATCTCGCTTTCGCACTGATCGAACTTTTCGGCGGCTTTTACACCAACAGCGTCGCGATTCTCTCGGATGCACTGCATGATTTTGGCGATTCGCTTTCGCTCGGCGTCGCGTGGTATCTGCAGAATATCTCACGCCGACCGCGCGATCACCTCTATTCCTATGGCTACAAACGTTTTTCGCTGTTGGGGGCGCTGGCCGTCTCTTCGGTATTGCTCGTCGGCGTTGTCATCGTCGTGCGCGAATCCATCGGGCGCATTCTGCACCCGCAGGCAGCAGATGCGCGTGGTATGCTGCTTTTCGCCGTACTTGGGGTCATCGTCAACGGTTATGCAGCGCTGCGTGTCAGAACGGGGCATTCGCTCAACGAACGCGCGGTGTACCTACACCTGATCGAAGATGTTTTAGGCTGGCTTGCCGTTTTCATCAGCAGCGTGGTCATGTTATTCGTCCATCTGCCCATTCTCGATCCGCTGATTTCACTCGCCATTTCGCTGTTCATTCTCTTTAATGTGGTCAAGAACCTGAAGAGCGTGTTCAAAATTCTGCTGATGGAGGTACCACAAAACCTCGACGTCAGCGAATTAGAGCTATCGATACGCGGTATTCGTGGCGTCGGTGACGTCGAAGATCTACATGTCTTTACTCTCGACGGGGAAAACCACGTGTTGACGATGCAGGTACTGGTATCAGAGAAATCCGGCTTTGCCGCCATGCAGAAAATCAAGCGCGAAATTCGCCAGCTCGCAGGTGCGAGGGGAATTTTGCATACGACGATCGAATTCTGTTGTGCAACCGAAGACCGGCACCAGCACCATTAACTTTACATACTGCCGCCCAATTCTATAATCGCACGTGCGAACGGTTACCTGCCTGATCACGCTGCTGCTGCTGCTGACTGACCTCTATGCGCGCGCAGGTGGTGGTGGCAGCTATCGCTCATCAAGCGGTTCTTCACGTTCATCGAGTTCATCCTCCAGCCGGTCTTCGAGCTCCTCTTCGTATAAATCTTCGAGTTCATCGAGCTCGTCGTACCGGCCATCGACCTCGTCTTCGTCTTCTTCGTACAGACCATCTTCTTCGTCTTCTTCGCACCGCACCGCGTCTGCAGCCACACCCAGCGGCCCGGTGTTTATGGGTTTACCCGCAACACGTACTGTCGACCGGGTATATTCTTTTGCCGATTTCTCGCAGGTACAAATCGCCGAGACAATCACCTTCTCAGCGCGACCCGGTAAAGATGCCGGTTATGAATACTCCCCAGCAGCCCCGGAGGGACCGTGGGATTTAGTCACCGCCGGTCAAACCGGAACCGATACCACGTATCTCGGTTCAACTCTAAGCTTATTGCGTTTCAAAACACAGGTAATGAAAGAAACTGAACTGCGCATTAAGAGCCATGTGACTATCGCTGCTTCCCCCCTACCAACCGAATCGGGCGCTGTGCTTGAATTTTATCCGCGGTGCCGGGCTGCGGCCGATTGCAAAATCCGCTTCGTCACCCTGCCATCCGGAAGCCGCGCCGAATTGTGGAGCGACCGGCGCCGCCAGAAAGGCGTCGCGCGAATTCCACAGCTGCTGCTTGCCAAAGAGGGAGAAAGCATAGAATTCTTCGGTGAAGACCTGAGCACCGCGAGTTCGATTGTGCTCAAGCTCGCCGGGGAAAAAGCCCGCACCACGGCGCGCAATATCTGGCGCAGCGCGCAGACGGTGACCGAGGCAGAATATGGTTTTACTCTCTCGCCTCAAGGCATCGTCTCAACCAGCCTGAAAGTGCAATCTCCGCCGGCAGGCCACCCGGCAATCGCCTTGTATAATCCACCATACGAGGCGAAGCGTTTCCTTTTAGGGCGCATGCATAACATTGACGGCGGCTGGATCGCGCATTACGCCGATTCATCGTTGCGCTGGCAACAGGGTGCCGTCAGCGCGGGTTATTCGTTAATGGATGCGGTCGCACGTACCCCGGAAGGACGGCCCACGATTACGCTCTCGCTTTCTGCGTTGCAAACAGACAGTTCTGACCTCACGCGCGCGCAACGCTGGCGATCGTTTATCACCTACCATCGCCCAATCAGCATCGCGCTACCGCCCGGTTTTGAAGCATCTGCTGAACTTGTCGAATGCATCGATCATACGCCCGGACAATGCGGTGAAACGCGGATTATCGAGGCGCGCACCGAACATCAGCCGGGAAAAATCATTATCACCCCGGCCGAAGCACAGGTCGCTGGGCTCTGGCTGATCACGCTGCGCGTCAGTAAAGGCGAATTCAGTGAACCGGGATTCTTCGAGCGCTTGAGTTTCGCCTTCGCACACTACCACAAATTCGGCCGTCATCCGCGTTGGATTTTCTGGTTCTACCTGATAGGTACTTTAGGTTCGCTGACCCTCCTCATTGTCATTATTACGCTTCTGGCGAGAAGAAAACACCACCGGCGCGAACAGAAAAAGGTTGTAGACCAAGAGCAGCAGGTCATCGCACCGTTGCTCAAGCACGACCCGCAGTTCCATCTTGCGGCCTTCAAGGCGCGCGGGTGTACGATTGCCGAACGCATTCAGCAAGCATGGTGTGCGGGCGATATGCGCGATTGCCGACGGTTTTTGTCGCAGGGCGTATATAACCGTTTCCGCCTGCAATTGAAGATCATGCGTGAGCTCGAAAAGCGACAGAATGCTATGGCCGATTTTCGCATCGACCGGTTCACGGTGACCGAACGGCATCGCTCGGGTGAATTTGAAGCTTTGATTGTTCGCCTCGATGCCGGCGCGCGCGACGTAATGGTCAGTAGCGAATTTGCTCCAACCGCCGCCCTCAGCAAAGCGCAGGCAGCTCCGTTTCAGCAATTTACCGAGTACTATACGTTTATGCGCAGGCGCAAAGCGGTCACGGCACATAAAGAATCGGTCGATGCTTGCGCACACTGCGGCACACCTTTCAGCGCGGAGGGCGAGATCACCAAATGCAAGAGCTGTGGCTCAATCGCCGGCTCGGGCAGCCATGATTGGGTGCTCGCTGAAATCACGCAGGCCTCTGAATACCGGCGTCATGCGCGCCGCATCAAAACCGGCGATACCGTCAGCCCTGACCGCATTGAAGACCGCGCTTCATTTATTTTCTGGCGCGATCTTATGGCAAGGCTGAGCGGAAATGTGGCATTTATCCAGCGCGACGCGAGCGAAAGTTATCTCAGTAAAAAGCCCTCCCGCGAAAACCTGCACGACATTGCAGTGGGCGCGGCCGAGCTCGAGTCGTACAATGATTCGGCAGCACCAATCGAGGCCCGGGTGAGAATTAAATGGTCGGCGGCAGGGGTCAATGACAGCGAACCGCGGCACCGCCAGTCGGTGCTGACGCTCGTCGCCGAGCCAAAATATACCGAGCACCGCGAGCCGAATGCGCGCGACAACAAAGAATCGGTGTTTCGTATGGTTTCAGGGCCTGATGTGGACGACACGGGCTTTGCCGAACACAGCTGCCCTTCTTGCGGTGCACCGTTGCCCGAAACCGATAGTGAAACCTGTTCATATTGTCGGTCGACGATTGCAAGGCGGAACAAAGACTGGCTACTCGCGGCAATTGAAACCGTAGTCGAATGAGCGCACACAAAGCCAAGCTTCTCAACCTGTTTGACCGCATCGGTGGCGGAGTGCTCGGGCTGCTCGAAGCGCTTGGCGGCTTTGCCATATTCGCCGGGCAAACATTCCGTTTTGTTTTCGCACGCCCGTTCGATCTGCGAAACCTTATATACCAGATGGGTGAAATCGGTGTAAAATCGATACCCGTCGGTGTGGTGAGTTCGTTCTTTGTCGGTATGGTAATGGCCCTACAGCTCGGTGGGCCGATGGAGCAACAGATACAGGGTATCTCGGCTTTTATGGGCGGCGGTATTTCCCTCGCGATGGTGCGCGAGCTTGCTCCGGTTTTGACCGCGGTACTGCTCGCGGGCCGTGTCGGTTCTTCGATTGCGGCTGAAGTCGGCACAATGAAAGTGACCGAACAGATTGATGCGCTGGCGACTCTCGCGACGAATCCGGTGCATTACCTCTCCGTACCGCGCTTTTTGGCGGCGCTGATGTGCATTCCGATGATTACGGTAATGGCGATTGTCGTCGGCGTGTTTGGCGGAGCGCTGATCTCTAACCTGAGTCTCGATATTTCGTACAATCTCTATTTCGATTCTGCGCGCACGCTTGTGAGAATGAAAGACCTGATTTCCGGTGTCGGCAAAACCTTCTTCTTCGGTGCTGAAATTGCGCTCATCTCGTGCTTTTCCGGCTTTCGCGCACGCGGTGGCGCTGAAGGTGTGGGGCAAGCCACGATTCAGGCCGTGGTTTTTTCTTTCATGATGATCATCGTTTCTGATTACTTCATTACTTACATATTCCAGCTTTTTGGCTTATGAACGAGGTGCATGTACGCCTCGAGAATCTGTACAAGAGTTTCGGCGAAAAACATGTACTGCGCGGGGTCGATCTCGACATCATGCGCGGAGAGATTATCTATATTATCGGCAAGAGCGGTTCGGGCAAATCGGTCACGCTCAAGAATATTACCGGTCTATTAAAACCCGATGCGGGTCGTGTGCTGATCGACGGTCTCGACGTGCACGCGCTCGATGATAACGAACTCAATGCGCTGCGGCGAAAAATGGGCGTACTATTCCAAATGGCAGCACTGTTTGATTCGATGTCGGTTTTTGATAACGTCGCATTCGCGCCACGCCGATTCACGGCGATGAGCGAGAGCGAAATCTATGATCTCGTCCATGAGAAATTGTCGATGGTCGGCCTGAGGGGGGTTGGGCACCTGAATCCATCCGCGCTTTCAGTGGGGATGCAAAAACGCGTAGGCCTTGCGCGCGCGATTGCACTCAACCCCGAAATTGTACTGTACGACGAACCGACGACGGGCGTTGACCCGATTCTGGGCGCAGCGGTTGACGATCTCATCAAGACCCTCAATGCGCGCACCGGCGTGACCTCGATCGTGATTTCGCACGACATCCATTCGGTATTCCGCACGGCACAGCGCGTGGCCATGCTGTACGACGGCATTTTCAGACTGATCGGATCGCCTGAAGATTTCAAAAAATCGGATGACCCTGTGATTCGCCAATTTGTAGAAGGTTCTTCAGAAGGGCCGATACCTATTCTATAGCGGCATGGATAAAGACAGAAAAAACCGCATTGCCGTTGGCCTGATGACCGTCATCTCGATCGGCACCTTTATCGCTCTGCTTGCAGTGCTCGGCCGCTGGCAGGTGTCGGGTGAAGGGGTGCGGCTCAACCTGCGCTTCCGTTTTCTCAATAACCTCTCGCAGGGGGCCCCGGTGCGTATCTCAGGCGGGCTGCCCGTGGGTTATGTTGAAAAGATCTACCAGAAAGACTTACGTACCTATGTGCAGATTTACCTGAACAAAGATTTGCGCGAAAAGATACCCAAGCGCACCGAAACGGTTTTTGCGATCTATACCACCGGCCTCATGGGGCAGAAATACATCAACATCACCATACCCGAGCCTAAAGCCGGTGAAGTTTTCTTTCAAGATGGAGACGAGTGGATCGGGATTGATCCGCCTTCTATCGACCAGATGATGATGGCGTTCTCGAGCTGGTTCGACGGTAAGAACGGGGGACAAGTGCTTGCCGAAATTATGAAAGAAACCGAAACGTTTCTTTCAAATCTCAACGGTATCGTCAACGAAAACCGCGGCGACATACGCACAACCATACGGCAGGCGCGCGAATCGTTTACCTCGCTCTCGGCACAGCTCGACACCTTGATGCAAAAACTCAATATTCTTTCAAAAAACTTCACCGACATTTCAAATCAGAACAAACAAGATATCCAGATCATGCTGGAGAATATGTCGAAAATTTCGCGCGACCTGAACCTGATCACGCAGCGGGTGAATTCGGGTCGCGGCTCAATCGGCAAACTCATTCAAGACGAAGAACTCTACAAGAACGCCAACGAAGCAGCCTACCACGCACGCGAGCTGTTCCGCAAGCTCGAAGAAAATCCTTCCTTGTTTCTTAACAAAGGCAACTGAGATTATGGCACCAACACCCGATGGTGTGACGCGCTGGGGTAAAATGGACGCCACACGGCGTGCCTCGATACGCGCCGGTGCTTATGTGCTCGCGGGTTTTCTCGTCATTGTAATCGGTTCAATCATCGCCGCGCGCATCCATACTGCGCGTTCCGGCTTCACGATCGACGTGGCATTTTCATTTCTGAGCAATCTGACGCGCAATGCGCGCGTGCTCGTCGCCGGGGGCAAGCAGGTCGGCTACGTACAGGATATCTTTCAGCGCGAACGGCAGACTTATGTGCGCATTTATCTCGACAACGAACTGCGTGATGCGATGCCCGATACCAAAGAAACGCAGATCTCGATTTTCAGCAATAATCTCATGGGGCAGAAATATATCAATATCCAGTTTAAGGAAAGGCAGGGCAACGAACCGGTAATCCAACCCGGCCAGGTGGTGCGCGGCATCTCACCGCCCTCGTTCGAACAGATGATGTTGTCGTTTTCCAGCTGGTTTGAAGGCAAAAGCGCGGGTGAAGTCGCAGAGCAGATTTTTGCGAAAGGTGCATTGCTGCGCACGAATATCGATGCGGTCATCGCCGAAAACCGCGACGACCTTGCCGCAACGATGTCAGGGGCGAAAAGCTATTTCTCCACCATATCGGAGCAATTTGACAGTCTGCGCACCAATGTTTCGCTGATTGCGCGCAATAGCGAAGAAATTCTCACGGCGCAGCAACAAAGTCTCGCCGAACTTGTCACCAATACGGCGACGATGGCAAAAAACCTTGAAGCGCTTGAAAAGGCGCTCAAAAACAATCAGGGAACGCTCGGGCGCTTTAACAAGGACAGCAAACAGATGCGCGATAACATCCGCATGACTATAGAATACAGCCGGTCATTCATCAAATGCATACAAGAACGTCCGTGGGTAATTATCTACAAAGAATCGTGTAAAGACCGCTGAGTTCGCGTCAGTTTTCTGAAGCTGATATCTTTCTCAGCAATTCTTCGCGCTTCTTGTCATCTAAGAGCGTGAGCGTATCGCTCTGGCCACGCTTTTTGCGCGAGCGAATAAACAGCATGACGACACCGGCGCACAACACCACCCCGAGGCCTACGAATACCGCGAGATAGTTACTTTCGGGCGCGCTCATAATTTGCGTACCGAAACCATCACGGAACTGCGCGAGCATGTACGCATACTCGGGAGTTTTGGCCATCGCAAACGCCTCGTTCTTTTCGGTGACAGGTCCGAAGCCGCGACGAAATCCATCGATTATCTGCTCGTCAGAATAACCCGCCAAAAGCAGTTTATCGAGCGCATCGCGTGCGGGCCATGCATTGCAATGGCCGGTATGATTACAGTTTCTCAGCGGCATATTGCAACCGCAGGTACACATCAGTTTGTGTGACAGGTTATTGAAACGTTTGAGCAGTACGGGGTCGGTGAGCCTGCTGTGCGCGCTCTGTGCGGCAAGCGGCAGAATCATAAAAATTGTCAGCATGGCGCTGAATAAGCGAATGGCTGTCGCGGAACGCATGATTACCTCGTTACAAAACCTCAGATGCGGCATAAATCGAATTTCAGTGTTATGCTTACTCGCCGTAGCACCAGCAAAGGCTGCAGAATACTCAACTGCCGTGACGGGGCAATATTCCTTTGCCGGTGAGGTGCTACCCGCTGCACTGGCCGATGCCTATTCGCCAGACGCCAAGAACTACCGCTTTGTCGATTTCGGTGGCCGAATCTACCGCCGCTCAGGGCCAAACAGTTACGGCTTTTCGCTGGGCCTCTACTCGGCATTTAATGCGCGTGCCCTGCTCACGGCGCAATCGGGCGTCAGCACTGATTTTATTCAGCGCAAGAATGCAGAAACAGGCGGATCATACCTTTTCAACGCGGGTAATTACCGTTATGGCTTGGGCTGGATTCCTCTGCTAATACACTACCGTTTGAACTTTTGGGGTGACCTACTTTTTGCCGACATCGGTGCCGGCCCCGCTTATGGCTTCGGGGCCGCCGAATACTCGCTGACCCTCAGTTCGGGGACAACAAGTGCCATAGAAACACGCTACCACAAGTACGATGAGTGGGGATTATTCACCAGTTTCACCATCGGCGCCGAATTCAAAATCTCTGCCGGTTTAAGCATCGAGCTATACACCGAGCTGGCGTTCGTTTACGCGAAAATACGCTCACCCCTTCTACTGACGAACGACCGTGTCAGCGTCAATCAACCCTACGTGAGGCCGGGGCTTGCCGTCGCGTTCCGGTTTTGATCGCTGAACCAAGCGTCGAACTCGCGCGCGAAGGCGGCTTTTTCCTCTGCGCTGAGAAAAGACGAATCGAGCGAGCGCCTGTTCAATTGCCATAGCTCGGCGCGCGTGAATCCCTGTTCATGCAATAGGTGATATTCAGCACTGAGTGAGGTCGAGAACATGCCGGGATCATCAGAATTGACCGAACAATTAACGCCTGCATCCAACATCTGCCGAATCGGATGCGGCCGATCAGACGCTACGACCTTCAGGCGATAGTTGCTCGTCGGTGACACCTCGACCGGTAATTGTGTTTCACGAAAAAGCGCAATCAGCTGCGGATCTTCCATGAGCCTCAGGCCATGCCCGATGCGCTCGGCTTTGAGTATTTCAACCGCACCGCGCACACTTTGATGTCCTGACGATTCGCCCGCGTGCACCGCGATGCGCAAGCCTTCGGCGCGCAGACGGTCAAACGTGTCTTTAAACATACCGGCGGGAAATTTTTCTTCGACACCGCCGAGGCCTGCACCGATAAAGATACCACGGCGTGCGCCGCCGATGATAAAGTCGGCTACCGCCTGCTGCTTTTCCGGTACCTCGCGCGAAATATCGGGAATCAGCCTTACCTCGATACCATATTGCTGGCGACCGGCCTTCAGCGCTGCTTCGATCGCGTCATAGAGCGCGTCTGCTTCATCTTTATTGTGCATGAAGGTTGCGCTCATGAACGCTTCAGAATAGCGAATGTTCTGTGCCGCCTGCAGGGCAAAAAAGCGGGAGATAATGAAGTGGTAATCCGCGGCGCTTTGCAGCAAAGCGGCAGAGGTGGTATACACCTCGATAAAATGGTTAAAATCGCGAAAAGAATAAAAGTCCCTCCACTCCTCTGCCGTGGCTACGGGCAGCCGCGCGCCATTCTTATGCGCGAGCGAAAAATAATCATCGGGTTTGAGCGCACCCTCAATGTGCACGTGCAGTTCGACTTTAGGCATTGCGGTAAGAAATGCGCTGTCGGTCATAG